>NZ_JBEHFT010000021.1:0-38713 GCF_040225455.1 Corynebacterium sp. KPL2838
TAAACCCCTACCCCCACCAACACAAAATGTCGTTTAACTCGACACGCCGAAAAACAACACGTTTTGTCGTTTAACCCATGGGGTTAGCGCAAACATAAAAATGCCGCCCTTCCAGTAAGGAAAGGCGGCAGAAAGTAACTAAGTTAAAAGTTACTTCTTAGCTGCAGCGAAACGCTCTGCAACGTCGTCCCAGTTGAAGACGTTCCATGCGGCCTTGACGTAGTCAGCCTTCACGTTCTTGTACTGCAGGTAGTAAGCGTGCTCCCACATATCGAGCATGAGCAGCGGGGTGAAGTCAACGGAAACGTTGCCCTGCTGGTCGGTGAGCTGCTCGATGATCAGGCGGTCAGCGATGTGGTCGTAACCCAACACTGCCCAGCCGGAACCCTGCAGGGAGGTAGCGGCACCAGCGAAGTGTGCCTGGAACTTCTCGAAGGAACCGAAGTCGCGGTCGATAGCCTCTGCCAGCTCGCCGGTGGGCTGGCCGCCACCGTTCGGGGACAGGTTCTTCCAGAAGATGGAGTGGTTGGTGTGGCCACCCAAGTTGAATGCCAAGTTCTTGGACAGGGCGCGGATACGGTCTGGGTTAGCCTCGCCGTTGCGCTCCTCTTCCAGTGCCTCGAGGGCAGCGTTAGCACCCTTCACGTAGGTTGCGTGGTGCTTGTCGTGGTGGAGCTCCATAATCTCTGCGGAGATGTGTGGCTCCAGTGCATCGTATGCGTATGGGAGGTCAGGAAGTTCGTAAACAGCCATTTGTGTAATCCTTTCTTCGGGTACGTGTCCCGATGATAGGCACGATCGAAAGATTTCGCCATGATTAATTTGAAATCTGCAATTACAGCGAATATTTAGTGGCCCGGGAATCTATTTGCCCAGTACAACGTTATTAGGGAAATGGAGAAAGGAGCTTTAACTGATGTGGATGTTTAAACCAGAACCGAAGATGGTGGCTGCGGAAGATGCCTTGCCGGGCCGCAGCGAGCCGGTCTTGGACCCAGCCCCGCACGCGGTGCTGAATACCCCAATTACCGGCCCGTGGAAGGACGGCCAGAAATCGATTTTGATTGCCCTGGGCTGTTTCTGGGGTGCGGAAAAGATGTTTTGGGAGACCGATGGCGTCGAGTCCACATCTGTGGGCTACGCCGGCGGCACCACCCCGAACCCCACGTATTATGAGGTCTGCCGCGGGCAAACAAACCATGCAGAAACCGTGGAAGTTACCTACGACCCAGAGAAGATCTCCTTGCGCGAGCTCGTGGTGAAGGCCCTGGAAGCCCACGATCCGACGCAGGGCTTCCGCCAGGGAAATGACGTGGGCACGCAGTACCGTTCCGCGTTTTATCCCCGTACCGAAGAAGAGCGGGAAGAGATCCAAAAAATCGTGGATAGCTACGCGGATAAACTCAAAGAATTTGGTTTTGGGGAAACCACGACCGAAGTAAAACGCTTAGCTGATACGGACTCTGGCGAGTACTACCTGGCCGAAGACGAGCACCAGCAGTACCTGCACAAGGTGCCGAACGGGTACTGCCCGCACCACAGCACTGGTGTGAAGTGCGATTAGGCGTCGAGGCGGATAAATCCGGCGATTTTTCCGGCTAATTTTGGAGTGAGGTTCAGGCGCGATTGGGAGCCTAGGACCTCGTTCCAGTACCAGAGCATCTCCTGAAAATAATTATGCCCGTGGCCGCCTGGGACGTTTAGGGAGTTGATCTGGTCTAGGCCAATCTGCCACCAAGTAATAAACGGCGCCCAGCGCAGGTGGCGGAGCGTATCCGCTCGGAGTGTTTCCGGTTGGGGTTCGTGCATCCAGGTGGGGCGGCGGAACATTAGGTTTAGGTCCCACCACACGATGGCATCGGAGGCATGCTGGGCAATGAGCACGCGGGGCCGGCGCCAGCTCGAGGAAAAATCGTTGCCAAAGGCATCGCGGCGCGAGTGCTCCGGTTGGGCAACAAAGCGGACGTGTTGTCCGCCATCGATGACGGGAAGTCGCTCGAGCGAGCCGATATCGCGGCGCAGGCGCTGGGTAAAGCGCGTCATCCGCGGCGGGCCAGAAAAGACCGCGCCGCTGCAGGCGGCGAGAAGTTCTTCCTTGTTCTGGAAGTTTTCCATAATGGCGTAGGCGCCCAGGGATTCTCCCGCAAGGTAGAGACGCGGGCGGTCTTCTTCTGGGAGCTTGTCAATTTCTTCTTGCACCACGGAAATGAGCTCGGCCGCGGCGCGCTTGGGCGCGTTTTTATCCACGAGGTAGGCAAAAACCGAGGGCAGGTAGGAATACTGCATGGTGACGGTGACGCAATCACCGGCAGTTAAAAACTCATAGGAGCTCGCGCCCCAATTATTGATCCACCCGGATCCCGCGGGCATCTGAATGACGATGGTATCCCGGCGCAGCGCACCGGTGCGCTGCAATTCTGAGCGCACCTTCTTCGCCGCTTGGGCAAAGGAGCGCCCTGGGATATAGCCGGCATAAATGCGGATGGGTTCTTTGGCGGGAGCGCCGGTGACGGTGCGAATATCGCGGGCGCGCGGACCGTTAGAGACAAAACGCCGCCCTTGTTGCCCCAGCGCGGACCAAGGTTCAAGTGACCATGGGCTGCCGGAGCGCTCCGGCTCCCAGGGCATCGACGTACCGGGAAAGATTTGCTTGTTTAAGCGCTGTGCCTTGTGGGAGAGCGAACGGATCCAGCGACGGAATACCACGCGGTCCGATAGCCCCACCGCGGCCAAGGTTAGACCTGCGGTGACGACCGGCCAGGCCACGAGTGCTGGAACCCAGCGACCCAATTGACGCGATAACTTGGTCACGGTTAGTTGTGCGGCCTCGCCTACCAAGAGCAGGGCGCCGTATCCGGCGGTGCCGGCGGCTAGGCCGATGGCCGCGGTAGCCGGACCGCGAACCAATTGCTTATTGACCAGACCCGCCTGCTTTTCCTGGTTGCGCAGCGAGAGCGCCGCGTTGAAGGCGGTGCCGGCGCCAATAGCTAAGTGCAAGATTTGGCGGTGCTGCGGGCCCAAACGGTCTTGCGGGCGTTTGCCCAGCCGGTTGAGTACAAAGCTCGTCGAGGCCGCCCCGAGGTGCCCGATGGCCTGCCCGATAGATACATTTGCCGCCGTTACCCACCACGGGCGGGGCAGCAGGGACGGGGATACCGCGGCCCACGTGGCCAGCTCTGCGCCTAAAATTCCGGCCGACATATGAGGCGGCAACGTTTGTCGGCTGGTCATGCGGACGACGGGCGTGAGATCCGCGACTACGCCAAGAGAAATTAGTGCAGCGCGGCTGAAGGCGCGTTTCATGGTTGCCCATTATCCCAGAACATGTTCCGTTGCGCAGTGTGAAACAATCCGCATGCAAAACCCCGCTAAGCGTTGCACAATGGGGTTATGGCAAAGCATGTAGGAAATAAAGTCGTTCTCATTGGCGCGGGTGACGTGGGAGTCGCTTACGCCTACGCACTGGTCAACCAGAGCATCGTCGACCACCTGGCCATCATCGACATCGATGAGCGGAAGCTGGAAGGCAATGTCATGGACCTCAACCACGGCGTAGTCTGGTCGCCACAGCGCACCCGCGTCACCAAGGGCACCTACGCGGATTGCGCGGACGCTGACATGGTCGTCATCTGTGCCGGCGCTGCCCAAAAGCCCGGTGAAACCCGCCTTGAACTGGTGGATAAGAACGTCAAGATCATGAACAGCATCGTCGCGGATGTCATTGCTAATGACTTCGACGGCATCTTCCTAGTCGCCTCCAACCCGGTCGATATCCTGACCTACGCGGTATGGAAGGCCTCCGGCTTTGACCACAAGCGGGTCATCGGCTCCGGTACGATTCTGGACTCCGCGCGCTTCCGCTACATGCTGGGTGAATTGGAAGGCGTGGCACCGAAGTCCGTACACGCTTACATCATTGGTGAGCACGGCGATTCTGAGCTACCGGCCGTCTCCACCGCGAATGTTGCCGGTGTGCCGCTTTCGCAGAAGCTGGAAAAGGATCCGGAATACGCCGAGCGCATTGAAAAGATCTTTGAAGAAACCCGCGACGCCGCCTACTCCATTATCGACGCAAAGGGCTCGACCTCCTACGGCATCGGCATGGGGCTTGCACGCATTACCGCCGCGATCATCCAGAACCAGGACGTGGCGCTTCCCGTCTCTGCTTATCTGCAGGGCGAGTACGGCGTGGAGGACCTCTACATCGGCACCGCGGCCATCGTGAACCGCACTGGCATCGTCCGCCCGGTAGAGCTGCAGCTCAACGAGCACGAAAAGGAGCGTTTCGACGCTTCTGCCAAGACGCTCAATGACATCAAAGAAAAGTTCTTTGGCTAGTGCACATCGTCGCGCATAGGGGATATTCCGGAAAATACCCGGAGCTATCCCCCTTAGCTTTTGAAAAGGCCATGGAGCTTCCTATCCATGGCGTGGAGTGCGATGTGCGGTTAAGCCGCGATGGCAAGGTGGTAGTCCAGCACGATCCCACCTTGGAGCGAACGGCGGGGCACGCCGGGCGGGTTTCGGCGATGGACTGGCGGGAGCTGAGCGAGGTCGACATTGGCAAGGGGCAGCGCATGATGCTTCTCGATGACCTCCTGGCCATGCTGGGGGACAAGCCCCACCACCTTTATATTGAAACCAAGCACCCCTCCGGGCAAGGTAGTGCCTTGGAAAAGCGGGTCATGGAACGGCTGCGCGCCGCCGGGCTCGATGAGGATCCGCGCATGCACGTTATTTCCTTTTCCCATAAGGCCATCCGGCGCATGAAAATTTTGGCACCGCATATTGACCGCATTTACCTGCGCCGAGACTGGGAACGCCATTTTAATCGCTCGGATTTCATGTGGTCGCGCCCGAGCGCCCTGGGGGTTTCCCTGCTGCGCGCCAAGATGCAGGCGGCGATTATCGGTGCGCAGGGTTTGCCCACGTATATGTGGACCGTTGATAAGCCGGAGGACATGAAGTGGGCCTGGTCCAACGGCGTGGACATGCTTGCCACCAATCAGCCGGAGGTGGCCCTGCGCGCTATTGAGCTGTAGAAAGCAGGTATCTTGGAGGCATGGCCAAGAAGAAAAAGAAACAAGAAGACCTGCCTGAGGGCATGTCCCGCCGTCAGGCGAAGCTTGCTGCCCGCGCCAAAGAGCGCGCCGCCCTAGAAAAGGACCCGCGCCCCTATAGCGGCCTTGCGGCGGAGGCTTCCCTCGTTGCCATGCAAGAGTTCGTGCCCTCCGCTTTTGCGAAGCTCGACGTGAAGGGCTGCGATAGGAACGTCTACGTCTCTACCGTCCTCCCGGGCGCCACCGCGGCGCTGATCCGCGATGAGGAATTCGGCGGCGATGCTTTTGTGGCACTGCAGGTGCAGTCCCACACTCATAACCCCGGCCGGGATCTGGCCTTCGCCCTGAACTGGGTAAAGAACAACGAGCCAGGCTCTACCTTGGAATCGACCGCGGCCGATGGTTCGCAGCCGGAGCTTAGTGAGCTTATCGATGCCGCAATCACCCTCGACATCGAAGTTCACCAGGACTTCAGCTGGTGGATTCCGGAAGGCGCGCAGGTCACCCCTGAGGTATCGCAGTCCATGCGCGCCGCCAATGACTCGGTCATCGAATCCCACCAGGTGGGCAAGGACATTACCGGTACCGCCTTTTGGGCCAATGCCGGCGGCGGCAAAGCGCACGTGCGCTGGGTGCGTCCGAATGACGATGAGGCCGCGTTTCTCAATGCCCTGGCGCGAGTCGCCGCGCGCGGCGAGTTGAACTTGGGCGAGGACACCAAGTTTGCCGGAGTATTCCGCACCCACGGCCTTATTGCTCCCGTCTTTGACGTGCAGCCTGAGGTTGATTACTCCTCTTATGAGGACAAGCTCGCGGGCGTAGATAAGGCCTTGGAAGAAGAAATCTCCAATGACGCGCAATTGAACGCAGAGGAGCGCAAGCAGCTAGAAAACATCAAGTCCCGCCAGGTGACGTTGCGCTAAACGCACCACACCAAAGCGGCCCTTTACCTCGAAAAGACGAGGAGGAAAGGGCCGCTTTCTTCGCAATCTAGGTAGGACGGGTCAAGGTATGAACAAGAAAAACTCAGGGCCTCGGCGCATAGCCTGGGCTCTCGCAGCCGCCAGCGCAATAGTCTTCATGCTTGGCATAATTAGGATGTTCTCCATGGATCCTGTGGAATGGAGAATTCACCCTGAATTCTTCATAGCAACCACACTTGCTGGTTTCTCAATAACGTTTTTCCGGTACGAAGATTGAGTTCAGGCCTATTTCATAGAGTCCCAGAGCTGTTGGGCGCCTTCATCGTCCCAGAGCACGACATTGCCCACGACGGTGTCCTGGAACCCGCCGATGGGAACGGTTTCCGTATCCACGCCGGAGCCCATCGCGAGCGCCACGCGGGCCAGGTGCCATACGTGATCGCCATCGCCCACGATGAAAGAGGAGGCGGTGTGGTTAATCAGGGAAATAGACCGGAAGGGGTTAATCAGCGTGGCCGGGGACGTGATCTTATCTAGGAGCGCCGCAAAGAACTCGCGCTGGCGCTGCACGCGGTCGAGATCGCCCATCGCGGTGGCGCGGGTGCGCACATAACCCAGCGCATCGCTGCCCTCTAGCTTCTGGCAGCCTTCCTGCAGATCGATGCCCGCCAGCGGGTCATTAATGGGCTCTGGCACGCAGATATCGACGCCACCGACGGAATCGACCACATTGGCCAAACCACCCATGCCAATTTCGGCATAGTGGTCAATGTGCAGGCCAGTATTGCCCTCTACGGTTTGTGCTAGGAGCTTTGGCCCGCCGTAGGCAAAAGCGGCGTTGATCTTATCCATGCCGAAGCCGGGTACTTCCACGTAGCTATCGCGTGGAATGGAGACCAGTTGGGCTTGGCCGGAACGCGGGATATGCAGGAGCATGATGGTATCGGTGCGTCCCTCGCCCACATCGCCACCGGTGCCGAGCGCTTGTTGCTCCTCTTCGGACAGGCCCTGGCGGGAATCGGATCCCACCAACAGCCAATTGGTGCCAGAGGTATTGGCCACCTGCTCATCCGGGAGGGCATCCACGCGGGTCAGGCGCGTATCGGCCCACAGCGCGAAGATAAGGCTGCACACCACGACGAAGAGGACAAAGATGCCGGCGCAGCCAAAGAATCGTTTGACTGGATTGGTCTTTTTCCGGCGACTGTGTGGCTTGGAATGGTGGCGGGGCGGTTGCTGCGCTTGCTGTGGCTGGTAGCGCTGTTGCAACTGCTGCGGCGATTGCGGCTGCGAGCGTTGTGGTCGCCGTGGCGGCCGTTGCTGTGGCTGTTGTGGCCGCTGTGGTGGTTGCTGCGCGGAACGCTGCTGCTGGGCCCGGTACTGGCTGGGGTAGCGGGTAGGGGTTTCCTGGCGTGGGATGTGCTGCTGCGGCTCGGCACGACTCGTGCGGGGCCGGCGGCGGATGGGCCGACCATAGCGGTCCTTGAGGGGACGGCCATCGGCCCCAAGGACGAACTCATTGGATGAGCTATCGCCAGCGCGGCGCGCCTCCCGATGCGGATCTCGTCCTGATTCAGTCATGCGCTATACCTTACAAGGCGCCGGCCAATTCCCCCGCTTTCTCCGCGAGCACGCCGCTATTAAAGCGCTATTAAAGCACGGAAAGGCCGAAGGAATAACCGAGGAAAGCGATGGCATCGATAAGAAAGTGCGCGATGACAAGCGGCCACACGCGGCCGGTGCGGTGATAGTAGTAGCCGTAGATTATGCCCATGATGATATTGCCAAAGCCGGCCGATACCCCCTGGTACAGGTGATATGAACCGCGCAGGATGGAACTTGCCGCCAAGGCGGCCGACAGCGACCAGCGCGCCTGGCGCAGCCTGGTCATCAGCCACATGACCACCACGGTCTCTTCTGCAAAGGCATTGGCGGCGGCCTTGATAAGGGACACCGGAATTTCTAACCACGCATTGTCGAAGTCACCGGGGATGACCTCTTTGCTCCAGCCAAATTGCACCGCGGCGAAATACAAAACGAGGCCTGGGATGCCGATGAGCGCGGCGAGTCCCGCGCCGTGCAACCAATCAGAGGCGCGGTAGGCGGCCGGTTTAATGTGGTCTTGTGCCAGCAGGAAAAGTGCTAGCGCACCATAGGCAAAAAGGACCGCCGCCGAGCACAATTGCAGGCCCAAATCCACCCACGCCAGGCTGGATTGGCTGGAGTTGAGTGTGACGGATTGCTCATTGAGCGACTGCGGGGCGGCCAGTGAATTGATAAGCCGCAGCACCGCCCGGACCCCGGAAATACCAAAGGTCAGGGTCAGGACGATGAGTAGTTCGGCGCGGAGGTTCTTGGTCATGGGTGCAGGATGTGGGCGAGGCCTAAAAGTTGGGCATCGGAAAGCGTAATGCCTCCCACATGCACGCCGACGGGCGGGTGCGCAGGGATGGCCCAAGGAACGGAGATGGCGGGCAATTGGGCCATATTAAACAGCGAGGCCCAGGGTGACCAGCGCGTTTGGGCGTCGAAATTCTCCGCGTGCGGAAGGGACAGGAAATGCCCCCGCGGCGGTGGATCCGCGGTGAGCATGGGCGTGACAATGGCATCGACCCGCCACTGCTGCGCCAAGAGCTCCGGGAGGTGGCGGACATGGCGCTGCGCGGCGCTTAGCTCGGCGGCGGATACGGTAGCACCTTGCTGGGCCACCCAAGCCGCGTAGCCTTCTGCCTGCGGCAGCCCCACAAACCGGGAGGTAAAAATCTCGCGGAAGTGCGCAAACGTGGCCGCTGCCTGCGGATACGGCGCAATGGGGACGACCTCGAACCCCGCGGCGCGCAGCCGATCTGCGGCCTCGCGTGCCGCCCGGAGGTGGTGGGCCTCCACCCGGGTCGCGGCAAAAAGCGGCTCCAGCAAGAGCCCAATGCGGGCGCGCGGGGTGATCGTGCGGTGGCCGTGCAGGAACGCATTATCGGCCACGGTGCGCGTAATAAACCCCTCCGTGCCGAGGTTGCTGCCCGCAGGCTTAAAGCCCACGACCCCGCAGGCCGCCGCGGGAACGCGAATGGAACCGCCGCCATCGCTGGCCTGGGCCGCGCGCACGAGGCCGCGGGCTACCTGGACGGCCGCGCCGCCAGAAGAACCGCCCGGGGTGCGACCTGGATAAAGGGGATTATCGGGGTGGGGAAGATCCACAGGCTCCGTATCGACGCGCAAGCCCAACTCCGGGGTGGAGGACTTGCCAATGAACGTCGCGCCCTGCTTTTCCAATTTCGCGATGAACGGCTCGCTGACCGCGGGATAGTACGTGCGCTTGGCATTGCCCAAAGTGGTGGGCATGCCCGCGACATCGTTGAGATCCTTTGCAGATAGGACCCACCCGCGCAGCCGGCCGGTGCGGGTAGGCGCGCGTTGCAGATCCAGGTAGGTAAAACCGTGCTCTGCGGGGCTCATGCCCTGCACCTCTGCGCGCAGTCGTTCTATGGAAAAGTCCATGGCGCACCAGTCTAGTGGGTTAAGGTGACGGGCATGACTACAACCATCGCTTTCTTAGGCCCCGCCGGTACGTTCACTGAGGCCGCCGTGCACAAATTCGCCGCCGAGTGGGAAGCGCGCGGGGAGACCGTGGAGACCCTGCCGGTGGACTCGCCATCGGCGGCGGTGGCGGCCGTGCGCGCCGGGCAGGCCGATTGTGCCTGCGTCGCCATAGAAAACTCCGTGGATGGTGCGGTGACGACGACCTTTGATGCGCTGGTAGAAGGCGATCCCGTACAGATTTACCGCGAGGTAGATATCCCCGTTACCTTCAGCATCATGACAAGGCCGGGAACGAAAGACATCACGCGCCTGAGCACGCATCCGGTGGCCTTCCAACAAATCCGCGGCTGGGTAGCAGAGAACGCACCGGGCGTGGAATTCGTGCCGGCTAGCTCGAATGCGGCGGCGGCGCAGGCCGTAGCGCGCGGGGAGGTCGACGCTGCGGCGGCGCCAGCGCGGGCGGCCGAAATCTTCGGCCTAGAAACCAGGGCGAGCGGCGTGGCCGACGTGCAGGGCGCGGCCACCCGCTTCGTGTTGGTGGGCCTGCCGGGGCGCCCGACCGCGCGCACCGGCCAGGATCGCACCAGCGTCATTTTCACCCTGCCCAACCAGCCGGGAACCCTGGTGGGGGCCCTGCAAGATTTTGCCCACCGTGGGGTGGATCTCTCCCGGATTGAGTCACGGCCGACGCGCCAAACCTTTGGTAACTACCGCTTCTATGTGGACTTGATTGGGCACATCGATGACCAGCCGGTTGCTGAGGCCCTGCGCGCGGTGTGGTTGCGGGCGGAGGAACTGCGCTTTTTGGGCTCCTGGCCCACCGCGACGCCCGCTGGCCACCCGCCGCGGGACTTGGCAGAGGCGGATGCCTGGGTGGCGAGGGCGCGCAGGGGTCAATAATCTGGACGCATGACTGGAAGAATCATCCTGCTGCGCCATGGCCAAACCCATTCCAACGTCTCCCGGCTGCTTGATACCCGCCCGCCGGGCGCGGAGCTTACGGATCTGGGGCGCAACCAGGCCACGGAGGTGGGCCGGGAATTAGCGGGCTTCGTGGGCGAGCGCGAGGTCGACTTCAAGTGCTCGATTGCACTGCGGGCGCAGCAAACCGCCACCTTGGCGGCGCAGGCCTTTGAGCAGGAGCGGAATCTGCCGCGCTTTTCCATTCCCATCGATGTCATCCCGAATGTGCAGGAGATTTTCGCCGGCGATTGGGAGCTCGACGCCAGCGAGGCGGCTCACCGCAGCCACGATGCTGCCATGCGCGGCTGGTGCTATGGCGATAGTCAGGCCGCCATGGAAGGTGGCGAGCGACTCCAGGACGTGCTTTCGCGTTTCCAGCCCGCTTTGGAAGAGATTGCGGCGCAGCTTGCCGATGACCGCGATGTCATCCTCGTCAGCCACGGCGCGGCAATCCGGGTGGTAACCAAGCACGCCACCGGCGCGGACGCGGACTTTGCCTACACCGGCTATATGCCCAATTGCCGCTTTACCGTGATGGAGCCGCGCGGCAAAAAATTCGGCGAATGGGCGCTGACCCGTTGGGCCGATATCGAGTTTTAGCCCCAGCCTAGCCGGTGCAGTTCGTGTTCTTCCATGCCAAAATAATGGCCTAGCTCGTGGAAGACCGTGACCTTAACCTGCTCGGCCAAGTCTTCTTCGGACGTGCTCCACCGCTGTAGCGTGCGGCGATAGATAAAGATCGCATCGGGCAAATACCCGGTGTGGTCGAAGGTGCGCTTGGGCAGGGCGACGCCCTCATAGAGCCCCAGCAAGGTAGGATCATCGGGGTTTTCCTCTTCCACCATGATCACCAAGTTGCGCATCTTGCGCACGAATTCATCGGGCACCTGATCGAGGGCGTCATTGACCATCTCCTCGAAGCGCTCTTCCGATACGGAATACATTTACGGCGCCGGCTTATTATCGCGAATAGGGTTGCGCTCTGGGCGCTCCTCCGGCGGGTTGCCATCGATGGAGAGCGCCTGGCGGCCATCGGTGGCGGCGCCGGTGATGGAGGAAAAGCCGCCATCATCGCGGGCGTGGACGAGCGAGCAGTTTACGGACTTGGTGCCGCCATTCCAGGACTCTTCAGACACGGTGCCCCAGAACGGCTGCAGTGTGGATTGGTAGAGCTGCTCTTCCCCGCCTAGGTAGTCCTCAGCGGCGGAGGTGCAGGAATCTGAAAGGAATTTATCCATCTCCTTGCCATCCGGGTAAGCATCGGGGAATTTCTTGCCCAGATCGATGACGGATACCGTCTCTAGCTGGTGTGGTTGTCCGCAGTCCACGACGTGCGGTACCTGCTTATCATCGATGGCCAAGCACTCGCCTGGCTTAGCCAGATTGGCCTGCTCGGAAGCCTCGACATTGCCGGTGGTCAATTGCGGCACGCCGCGATCGTCGGTGGTCTGTAGGCCACACAGCAGGGTGCGGTCACCGTTATTCCACGCGGCTTCCGGCGGCAGGATGGAGGCAATATCGTATTTTCCGTGCGGATCCCACTTGCTGTGCAGGTAGCTCACCGTGGCGGATTCGCAGAGCTCATCGCGCAGCTGGTGCTGGCGGGTGAGCGCGGGCCGCGAGGCATCTGGGCCGAATTCACTGGTGGGGTAGACGCTGAGGTCCTCCACGGTGGAGACCTCGAAGCGGTGCTGTTCCGAGCATTCCACCTCTTTAAAGGAGGCGGCAGAGCCATCCTCGTTGATATCCCATGTCACGCAGGATCCGGCGGAGGCGGAGGTAAAAGGCTCCGGCTTCGGATCAGAAGAGCCCGAGCCATCCGCGCCGTCCTCAGCGGACTGCTCGGAAGCGGCCGTATTATCGCCCCCATTGGACTCGTGGTTGCTGACAATGCCGTAGATGCCCATGAAAACGGCCGCCGCGATTGCTGAGATCAAAGCAATCTGGACGGCCACAGCGGAACGCCACGCAGGTGATTTCTTCATAAGGCCCCTTATCTTACCTGTTAAGCAGGGTAGTTTCTAGATTGAGGTATCCCGGGAAACGCGGGTATTCAGGTGGTACCTATCGGTGCGGTAGACCGAGGAACACCATTCCACGGGCTTGTCGCCCGAGCGCGAGCAGCGCACGATATGCAGCAGAGGGGAACCAATGGGGACATCGAGAAGCGGCGCAATCTCCTCATGTGCGGCAATGGCAGACACAGTCTGGTCCGCGTCCGTGATGGGGACGCCAAATGTCTTATCCAAAATCGAGTACACCGAATTATAGGTGTCATTCTCCAGCAAGCTTGGCGCAAAAGCGGAGTTGTACCAGCCGTCATCGATGGAATAAGGCTCGCCATCGCCCAAGCGCAGCCGGCGCAAATGAATCTGTGCCTCGGTGGCAGGGGCGCCAAAGAAATTGGTGGCCGCTTCCGGTGCGCTACCCCGACCGCTGTTGAGAATCTTGGAGGAAGCCACCACGTCTTGGGCGCTCATTTCATCGGAAAAGGAAGCCAAGTGCAGGCGCGATACCAAGGGGTTGGGGGCAACGAAGGTGCCCTTGCCGCGCACGCGGCGCAATTTACCAGCGGCTACGAGATCCCCGATGGCCCGGCGCACCGTAATCCGGGAGACACCGTAGGTTTCCTCCAGGAGCCTCTCACCGGGAAGGATATCACCGGGTTTGAGGGTGGTATTACATAATTCCTCCAGAATATCGTGCAATTGGGCGTGCTTTGGGGTGGGGCCATCGCTGATTTCGCGGGCCGGCAATTCTAGGGAGGACATGGTTCCATAATAATTCGCTGGTTATTACCACGGCAAGGCAATGGCAGTACGCTAGAATCAGTCCCGTGATTGATCTCAAGCTACTCCGTGAAAACCCAGACGTTGTCCGCGCCTCCCAGGTCACCCGTGGGGAAGACCCCTCGCTCGTGGATCAGCTCCTCGCTGCCGATGAGAAGCGCCGCTTTGCCATCCAGAAGGCCGACGAGGTGCGTTCCCAGCAGAAATCCCTGGGCAAGAAGATTGGTCAGGCCTCCCCGGAAGAGCGCCCGGCGTTGCTGGAAGGCGCAGATGAGCTCAAGGCCAAGGTCAAAGAGGCTGAAGAGGCTCGGTCCGCGGCTGAGGCCACGGTGGAAGAGCTGCAGTACAAGATCGATAACGTCGTCGAAGGCGCACCCGCCGGCGGCGAAGATGACTTTGTTCTCGTGGAAGAAGTAGGCGAGATCCCGCACTTCGATTTCGAGCCTAAGGACCACCTTGAACTCGGTGAATCCCTGGGGCTGATTGACGTCAAGCGCGGTGCGAAGGTAGGCGGTGCCCGCTTCTACTACCTCACCGGCGATGGCGCATTCCTGCAGCTGGGTATGCTGATGTTGGCTGCGCAAAAGGCGCGGGAAGCCGGTTTCCAATTGATGATTCCGCCGGTGCTGGTGCGCCCAGAAATCATGTCGGGCACGGGATTTTTGGGCCAGCACTCCGATGAGGTCTACTACCTGCCTGCCGATGACCGCTACCTCGTCGGTACCTCCGAGGTGGCCCTGGCTGGCTACCACAAGGATGAGATCATCGACCTGTCCAATGGGCCCCTGCAGTACGCCGGCTGGTCCTCTTGCTTCCGCCGAGAGGCCGGTTCCCACGGCAAGGACACCCGCGGAATCCTGCGCGTGCACCAATTCGACAAGCTAGAAATGTTTGTCTACTGCAAGCCGGAAGACGCCGAGGACATGCACCAAAAGCTCCTCGATATGGAAAAGGAAATGCTGGCTGCAATGGAACTGCCCTACCGCACCATCGATATCGCGGGCGGTGATTTGGGCTCTTCTGCGGCCCGTAAATTCGATAACGAGGCGTGGGTACCAACCCAAGGTACCTACCGCGAACTGACCTCCACCTCCAATTGCACCACCTTCCAGGCCCGTCGCCTGGCCACCCGCTACCGCGATGAGAACGGAAAGACGCAGGTAGCCGCTACCTTGAACGGCACCTTGGCCACTACCCGCTGGATCGTGGCGATCCTGGAAAACCACCAACAAGCCGACGGCTCCGTTGTTGTTCCGGAGGCCCTGCGCCCATTCGTGGGCAAGGATGTTCTCACCCCGCAGTAGCCTGCGGAGCAAAGCTAAAGGAGCACCATGAACGCTGCGACGAATTTCTTATACCGCCAGATCACCCACATCGGGCGCGGCCTCACCTTGGCCCAAGGCCTGCAGATGCGCCTGTCTGGGGAAGAAAACATTCCCGATGACGGCGGTGCCGTCATCGTGTGCAATCACACCGGGTATATGGATTTTCTGTTCGGTGCGTTTATTGCTTATCGCAAAAAACGTTTGGTGCGTTTTCTGGCCAAGGCCAGCATTTTTAACACCCCAGGTGTGGGGAGCCTATTGCGTGCCATGGGGCATGTGCCGGTAGACCGCATCGATGGCAAAGACTCCTTGTCTAAGGCGGTGGAGCTTGCCGAAGCTGGCGAGATCGTTGGTGTGTTTTCTGAGGGCACGATTTCTCGCAGCTTTGAAATCCGCAGCATGAAAACCGGCGCATCCCGCATCGCTTTTGAAGCGGGCGTACCGGTTGTCCCGCAGGTGATGTTTGGTTCGCAGCGTTTGTGGACGAAGGGGCACAAGAAGAACCTAGGCCGTACTAAAACTCCGGTGTTTATCACCGCGCTAGAGCCGTATTACCCCACCGGGAACCCAGAAGCGGATACTGCAGAAATTCGCCGCCGCATGCAGGAGGCCCTAGAGGGGCTCTGGGAGGATTACGAGGCGGAGTTCGGCCCCATGCCCGCCGGCGAATATTGGGTTCCCGCGCGCAAGGGCGGTTCCGCCCCGACGCTGGAAGAAGCCGAAGCGCGCGATGCGGAGGTGGAAACGGAGCGGCACCGAGTGCGTCGTTTGCGCGATGACTTGGTAGGGCTCAAAGACCGCGTTTCTGCCTCCACAGTTGAACTCGTGCGCAACCACATGGCCACTGCCAAAGGGCAGGAAGAGCAGGAAGGGGATGCGTCGCAGGATAAGAAGCATATCGCGGCCGATACCTTGGAGTGGGTCAAGACCAATCTCAATGCCGTGGTGGAAGAGGCAACCCGTGGCTTGGATGAAGGTCGGGATAAGGTCGCCGATGTTATGGCGCAATTGAAAACCGACGTGGCACAGGCCCAGGCGTCTATTGCCTCAAGCAGCAAGGAGATCTGGGAAGGATCCGTGGTAGAGCAGGGATTACTTGCCGCGGCGACCCAGTCGCGCCTGATCGTCTCTCGCTTGCCGCACCGGCTCAAAGCCCAGTTTTCTGCCATCCCGCGCATAGTGGTGGCGCATCAAAGCACGCTGAACTGGGAAGACGATGCCCTGACCCCACGGTTGAAGGCGGCGCTAGAAAGCATCTACCCCGCGGCGGAGGTGCTCATCGTGGTGTCGTGCGATGCGGATTTGGATGTCCCACAGGCGGTCTGGCATATCCAGCTTGATGAGCAAGCCGAAAAGCCGCTCTTGGATAAGGAAACGATGAAGGTTACCTCGGCCACGGCCGCTGCCGGCGTTGACTGCATCCTGGATGATTTGCAGGCCAAACCGGATGAGGCACTGGTATTTGGTAATGAGCCAGGGGATGAAGAATTTTTGAATCACATCCCGATCGTTGCCTTAGAGACCGCACCCATCGAGGTAGTCAAGGACGCGCAGGCTGTGACGTATTCTGCCGAGCGCGCGGGTATGTCCGAGGTCTTGGAAGCGATGGCTCGGTTGCAAGCAGATTAGGAGCGCGTAAACGTTTGAGTTGACACCCCCACGAGGGGGTGGTTTTCTTTGTGGTGGGCTAATCAACACGTGGGAATTGACTGCTTACGGGGCCGGAAGTTACGTGTGAGAAACCTCTAGTGAATGTTTAAGCGGTGACCTCTACCATAGGAGATAGGAGATATTGTCTCTATTATTTAGAGTGCAATATTCGCCATCATGAATCATCCAAAACTTGCTTTTAGCTGTGCTTACGCCATCTCATTCATTGTTTGTCGGAGCAAGCACACATGAGCACTAAGGAAGGAGATGCGGTCTCTAATGACCCAGCAAAGCAATCAATCCTTTAACCCCGAATATTTTGAAAATGTGTGGAATGGCTACGCGGATGAGGACTATGACGTCGTCATCATCGGTGGTGGCTCCGTGGGTGCCGGCGCGGCCCTGGATGCAGCAACCCGCGGTTTGAAGACCGCGGTGCTGGAGTCCCGTGACTTCGCGGCAGGTACGTCCTCCCGCTCTTCTAAGATGTTCCATGGTGGCCTGCGCTACCTTGCAATGTTTGACTTCCGCCTCGTGGCAGAGTCCCTGAAGGAGCGCGAGCTCAACATGTCCACGTTGGCTCCCCACTTGGTCAAGCCACTGAAGTTCATCTTCCCGCTCACCCACCACGTATGGGAGCGCGTCATGATGTTCGGCGGCTTTACCCTTTATGACCTCATGGGCGGTGCAAAGAGCGTGCCGATGCAAAAGCACCTCACCCGCAAGGGCGCCCTCAAGGTCACTCCTGGTTTGAAGGAAGACGCCATCGTTGGCGGTGTACGTTACTACGACACCCTGGTGGACGATGCCCGCCACACCATGACCGTGCTGCGCAGCGCCGCTGAGTACGGCGCCGACGTGCGCACCAATACCGAGGTCATCGGCTTTGACAAGGACCGCGGCGGCCGCGTAGTTGGCGCCAAGGTCCGCGATACCGCCACCGGCCGGGAGGCCACCGTGCGCGGTAAGGTCTTCATCAACGCCACCGGTGTCTGGAACGACAAGATCCAGGAGTTGGCCGGCGTGGAAGGCAAGTTCACCGTTCACGCTTCCAAGGGTGTGCACATCGTTGTGCCAAAGGATGCCCTAGATGCAGAAGCAGCACTGTGCTTCGTGACCGAAAAGTCCGTCCTCTTCGTCATCCCATGGGGCGATTACTGGATCATCGGTACTACCGATACCGACTGGGAAAAGGGCCTATCCCTTCCGGATCCCGCCCCCACCAAGGCGGATATTGACTACATCCTGGATGAGGTCAACCAGCGCGTGCGCCGCCAGATCACCCGTGATGACATCGTCGGTGTCTACTCCGGCCTGCGCCCGCTGCTATCCGGTAAGTCCGATTCCACCACCAACCTGTCCCGCAACCACGCCGTGGCTCGCGTAGCTCCGGGTATGGTTTCCGTTGCCGGTGGTAAGTACACCACCTACCGCGTCATCGGTAAGGATGCAGTTGACCTGGCCGTGGAAGAACTCGGCGGCAAGGTGCCGGAATCCATCACCGAGCACACCCCGATCCTGGGTGCTGCCGGCTACCACGCACTGGCCAACCAGATTCCTACCTTGGCCCGTCGCTACAACCTGAGCGAGGACTTCATCGAGCACTTGCTCGGCCGCTACGGTTCGCTTCTGGGTGAGGTTCTGGCTCCTGCGCAGGATGACGAGTCCTTGCTCGAGCCCGTTCCTGGCGCAGAGACCTACCTCTGGGCTGAGGTGCGCTACGCCGTCACCCATGAGGGTGCGCTGCACTTGGACGATATCTTGACCCGTCGCCTCCGCGTTGCCATCGAATTCGGTGACCGTGGCGTCAACGCAGCTCCCGCTGTTGCGGACTTCGTTGCTCCGCTGCTGGATTGGAGCGAGGAAGACAAGCAGCTCGAGGTGGATACCTTCACCAAGCACACCGAGGCAGAGCTGGCCGCTGAGGCAGCTGTAACTGACCGCGAAGCTAACGACATTCTGGTCCGCGCTGGCTCCGCTCGTCCGACCGAGACTCAAGGATAAGGGGAGACACTTATGGCTGGATCTGATGCATTTTTGTGGGAGTTTATCGGCACCACGCTGCTGCTGCTTCTTGGTAACGGCGGGTGCGCACTGGTAAACCTCCGCACCTCGGGCGCTCGTGGCTCCGACTGGATTGTTATTGCCTTGGGCTGGGGCATGGGCGTCTTCGTCGGCGCCAGCGTGGCCGACCCCTCTGGCGGCCACTTGAACCCTGCGGTAACGCTCATGCTTGCGCTCAATGGTTCGCTTGAATGGAACCTGGTTCCGTTCTACGCGCTGGGCCAAATCCTGGGTGCTATGTTCGGTGCCTTCCTGGCATGGGCCGCGTTCAAGCAACTCTTCGATGCGAATAACTACGACGAAGAGGGCAAGGTTACCGGCGCCAATTCTGAAACCGGGGGAATCTTCTTCACCGCCCCCGCGCACCCACACAATGGCTGGAATACGGTAACCGAGTTCATCGCCACCACCGTATTGTTGATGTTCATCGCCTTCGGTCCTGCCGGTGGCGAGCTGGGACCGCTGAGCTACTTCGGTGTGGCGTTCGTTGTTGTCGCCGTCGGCCTGTCCCTGGGTACGCCTACGGGATACGCCATCAACCCGGTTCGTGACTTGGGTCCACGCTTGATGTACGCCTTCGTCCTACCCATTAAGGACAAGGGCAGCGCTAACTGGGGCTATGCTTGGGTGCCGATTGTTGGCCCGCTGCTTTCGGCCGTCGCCGTTGGTCTACTGTCCATTGCGCTTTAATCCAACCCCTATACAGGAGAAATTAGACACATGAGTGATAAGAAATACGTCGCAGCTATTGACCAGGGAACCACGTCAACCCGCTGCATCATCTTCAACCACGATGGCGATCAGGTATCCGTGGGCCAGCTCGAGCACGAGCAGATCTTCCCAGAAAAGGGTTGGGTAGAACACGACCCGCAGGAGATCTGGAGCAACACCCGCCGCGCCGTGGGGGAGGCTTTGGCCAATGGCGATATAACAGTAGAAGATATCGACTCCGTCGGTATCACCAACCAGCGCGAAACCACCGTTGTGTGGGATAAGAACACTGGCGAGCCCGTCTACAACGCCATCGTCTGGCAGGACACCCGCACCTCCGCTATCTGTAAGGAACTGGCTGGTGAAGAGGGCCCGGATAAGTGGCGCCGCCGCACCGGCCTGCTGATCAACTCCTATCCTGCCGGCCCGAAGGTTAAGTGGATCCTCGACAATGTCGATGGCGTCCGCGAGCGCGCCGAAAAGGGCGACCTGTTCTTCGGCACCATTGACTCCTGGCTGCTGTGGAACCTGACCGGTGGTGCCGAGGGAGACGGCGACAAGGAAGCGCTGCACGCAACGGACGTAACCAACGCTTCGCGTACGCTCCTCATGGACATCGAAAAGCTGGAGTGGGACGAAGAGCTGTGTAAGGAAATGGGCATCCCGATGTCCATGCTGCCGGAGATCCGCCCGTCCCTGGGTGATTTCCGCACCGTCCGCGAGCGCGGTTCCCTCGCCGGCGTTCCCATTCGCGCCATCTTGGGCGACCAGCAGTCCGCTATGTTCGGCCAAGGCTGCTTCCGTGCGGGTTCGGCCAAGAACACCTACGGCACCGGCCTTTTCCTGCTGCTGAACACCGGTACCACCCCGAAGTTCTCTGAAAACGGCCTGCTGACCACCGTCTGTTTCCAGCGCGAGGGCGAGCGCCCCGTATACGCACTGGAAGGCTCCGTGTCCATGGGTGGCTCCTTGGTGCAGTGGCTGCGCGATAACCTGCAGCTCATTCCTAATTCCTCTGCCATCGAGAACTTGGCGCGGGAGACCAAGGACAACGGCGGCGTTTACATCGTCCCGGCGTTCTCCGGTCTCTTCGCCCCGCACTGGCGTTCCGATGCCCGCGGCGTCATCGTGGGCCTGACCCGCTTCGCTAACCGTGGACACTTGGCTCGCGCCGTCCTCGAGGCAACCGCTTACCAGACCCGCGATGTGGCAGATGCCATGGTGGCGGACTCCGGCGTGGAAATCACCGAGCTGCGCGTGGATGGTGGCATGACCACCAACGAGCTGCTCATGCAGTTCCAGGCTGACATCTTGGGCGTGGAGGTACACCGCCCGAAGAACATTGAGACCACCGCAACCGGCGCCGCTGTCGCTGCCGGTTTGGACAATGGCTTCTGGGAAGACCTCAGCATTCTGGATACCCAGCGCGGTGACCTCACCGTATTCAAGCCCAAGATGGAGCAAGAAGAGGTGGATTACCTCTACGGTGAATGGAAGCGCGCTATCAAGCGTTCCTTGAACTGGGAAGACTCCGATGAGGATGAGTTGGACTTTTAAGTCCTGAAGTAAACTCGCGGGTATGGATACTTTCCCTACCCGGGCCCCTCGGCTCATCGCGAGTGATATTGACGGCACCCTGCTGGACCGCAATCATCGCGTCCCGCGTCGCAACCGCGACGCAGTGGCGCGGGCGGTGCAGCAGGGTGCGTATTTTGCTTTGTCCACTGGCAGGCCTTTTCGCTGGATAGAGCCGGTCCTAGAGCAGCTCACGGTGCGCCCGGTATGCGTGACCTCAAATGGGGCGGTGCTCTATGATTCCGCGGAAGACCGCGTGCTATCCGCGCGGGAGCTTTATCCAGACGCGCTAGAAGAGGTGGTGACGGTAGCGCAGCGCGTCCTCGGCACGGTTGGCTTTGGCGCAGAGCGGGCGGGCGGCTCGCTTGCCGATGCCCCCGATCAGCTCTTCGTGGTTGAGCCTTATTACTCCGAAAATGCCCTCTTTGAGGGCTTTGGTGTGGTCAGCGTGGGCGAGCTGGTGGCGCAGCCGGTGGTCAAGCTGCTTATCCGGAATACGGATTATTCCGCACCGGAACTCTACGACTTGATTGCTCCCCATATTGATCCGGAGCTGGCGCATATTACTTATTCCATGCAGGAGGGTGTATTAGAGGTCGCGGCCCCTAATGTCACCAAGCGCCGGGGTGTGGAGTGGTTGGCCAACCAGCATGGGATAGCGCAGGAAAAGACCATTGCTTTTGGGGATATGCCCAACGATATTGAGATGCTCACCTGGGCCGGCTGCGGGGTGGCAATGGAAAACGCCCTCCCGGCGGTGAAGGCGGCCGCTGATGCGGTCACCGTGGCCAACCACCAGGCGGGCGTGGCAAAGGTATTGGAGCGCTGGTTCTAACTTCCGCTCCACGGGGAGGTTAGTCGGTGTAGATGTCTACCTTTTCGGTATCCATGTTGTAGACAATCTCGCCGCCCTGGAATTGAACGCGGATTTCCTTGCCGTCTTTCATTTCGTTTGTGGTGGGCAGGCCGAGCTTGGAAGCGTTATCGCCTTCCGCCCACTTCTTGGCAATTTCTCCGGTCAGGGCCTTTGCCTCGGAGTCCTCGGAGGAGAGGACCACACCGTTTTTGAAGAGCTGGTACATAATCTTGCCGGAATCGGTGGTGTCCGGTCCGCCAACGGCGAGACCCAAGACGGGACCAAAGGCGTTCAGGACGGAGGTCCAGGATTCCTTGAGGCCTTCGTTATTAGAAAGCTGCACAACCTTGTTGACGATATTCGGAATATCGCCAGCGGTCAGGTCACCGGCAAGCTTCTTATCAGCATCCGGCTGTGCCACGCGGTCATTGGACACTAGGACGCCGAATACGGCGGCGGCGATGCCTGCCAAGGCCTGGATGGTCGATACCGGAATGTCCACCCCGCCGATGGAGGAGGTGGCCTCGCCCGGGGTGGAATGACCGCCGTTACTCGATGGCGACTTCTTATCCCAGTTCATTGCAGCAGAGTTACCGCCAGCCTTAACCGCGTTGTACTTCTGCTTGGTGTTATCGCGGATCTGCTGCCAGTGCTGCGTGGTGTAGCGACCCGGGCACTGGGTGTAGTGGAAATCATTGTGTCCACTGAATGCGGGTACCGTAGCCTGCGCGCCGGCTGGAAAGCGGGATCCGCCAAAGCCACCAGAGGTCAGGGTAGCGGTGCCCGTGGGATCGATGCCGGAGATCGCGGCCTTCCACCCGGCAATTTCTGCCACCGAGTTCAGCATCTTTTCTGACGGTTCTTCATTTTCGTAGTTGCCAATCATGGAGATGCCCCAGTTGTGGGAGTTGAAGCCACCAACGTGTGCGCCCTGGACGGCCTTGTCGAGACCGCCGTAGCGGCCCTCGTAGATGGTGCCGAACTTATCCACGAGCACGTTGTATCCAATATCGCACCAGCCCAGGTTCTGAGCGTGGTATTCATAGGCAGCGCGAACCTGTGCGGCGGCCTGTGCTGGGGTGTAGTTATTGGAGCCCGCGGTGTGGTGCAGCGTCATCGCCTTGATGCCGTCATCGTAGGTGGGCTGCTGGCAGCGCTTTGATTCATCGGCGCCCCATCCGGAGCGGGACACTACCTTTGGCATGCCATCGGTGGCGGCAGTAGGTTCGATGGCTTGGCCTTCTTGGGCATTGCCGTCCATAAAGACGGCATCCAGGTCCGACACGGTGGTGCGGTCGGTGTTGTTTTCATCAGCTACTGGGGCGATATCGCCGACGTTATAGGGCTGCGCGGCGGCGCGGTTGGCATCCGCAGCACCGGTTGCTTTATCGGGCAACTCAGCATCGTCATCCAGGTTGGAACCGGTTACGAGGTCCACATTGGCCATGGATACCTGCACATCGTTGGTATCGCCCACGTAAATAAGCTCGGTACCGTTCTTGCCATCGCCGTAGTTCATGGCATCCATATCGAACCATTCGCTCCAGGAGCCGTCCTCCTGCTTGGAGCGGACGAAGGAGTGCACGTCGCGCTTGCCCTCCCAGGTCACGGCGAACATGTTGAACGCCTCGTCGCGGTGGAAGTGCTTGACGGCACGCGGGCCCTCGCCATCGCCTTGCGCTGCCACGGCGGGATCATCAACGACGACGGAGTCGGCGTTGCTAAAGCTTTCAGAGGCGTTTTTAACCTCGATGGGTCCGCCAGAACCGGAGTTCTGGGTTTTAAGGACCTGCTGGCCGCCGAATGCGGCCGCCATGACGAGGGCAATGGAGGAAACCGTCGCGATGACGGGTGTGGTCCACGTTGACCTCGTGGGAACTAGTCGACGTCGTTGCTTCACTCTATTCTCCCTGGGTTGAGTAAGTGCCGGTGTAGCTGTAAAAACGGTTGCCAAAAGTTAACAGTTGATAGTGATGCTACGAGTGTGACAGCTGTGAATCTTGTTGCGACACGCCGATGACCCGTGCTCCCCTCTGGAGTGCAATAAAGTGGAAGCCATGACTTCTTATGACCTCATCGTTGTTGGTTCCGGATTCTTTGGCCTGACCGTTGCGGAAAGGGCCGCTAGCCAGCTGGGAAAGAAGGTGCTCATTGTTGAGCGCCGCGAGCACCTGGGTGGCAATGCCTACTCCGAGGCGGAGCCCACCACCGGGATTGAAGTGCACAAATACGGCGCGCACCTCTTCCACACCTCTAATAAGCGCGTGTGGGAGTACTGCAACCAGTTCACTGATTTCACTGACTACCAGCACCGCGTCTTTGCCATGCACGATGGCACCGCCTACCAATTCCCCATGGGGCTGGGGCTTATCAACCAATTCTTCGGCCGTTACTACTCGCCCGATGAGGCCCGCGAATTGATAAAGGACCAGGCCGGCGAATTCTCTGCGGATGAGGCCAAGAACCTGGAAGAAAAGGCCATCGCGCTCATTGGCCGCCCGCTCTATGAGGCGTTCATCCGCGACTACACCGCCAAGCAGTGGCAGACCGACCCCAAGGAACTGCCAGCCAGCAATATCACCCGGTTGCCGGTGCGCTACACCTTCAATAACCGCTACTTCAACGACACCTATGAAGGCCTGCCCGTCGATGGCTATGCGGCGTGGCTAGAAAACATGGCGGATCATGAAAACATCGAGGTCCGCCTGGATACCGATTGGTTCGATGTCCGCGAGGACCTGCGCGCCGAGTCCCCAGATGCCCCCGTTATCTACACCGGCCCGCTGGACCGCTACTTTGACTTCGCCGAAGGCGAGCTCGGCTGGCGCACCTTGGACTTCGACCTCGAGGTCCTCGATACCGGTGACTTCCAGGGCACCCCGGTGATGAACTACAACGATGCTGATGTGGACTTCACCCGCATCCACGAGTTCCGCCACTTCCACCCGGAGCGCAAGGACCGTTACCCCTCCGATAAGACGGTCATCATGAAGGAGTACTCGCGCTTTGCCGATAAGGGCGATGAGCCGTATTACCCCATCAATACCCCGGAGGATCGCTCCAAGCTGGAGGCGTACCGCAAACTAGCCGCCCAAGAAGCCAAGGAGAACAAGGTGTTATTCGGCGGCCGCCTGGGCACCTATCAGTACTTGGATATGCACATGGCCATCGGCGCCGCGCTGTCCCTATTCGATAATAAGCTCGTGCCCTTCTGGAACGAGGGCAAGGCCATCGAGCAAGAGCGCGGGCACTAAGAGCTGCTAATGTCCCCTGGGCACGCTATGCTTAGTCACCTCACAGGTTAGGAGGTGACGGCATGGCTCAACGCAAGAAATACACCAAGCCCGGGCACGCGGACCGCAGCATGTGGAAGATGTCCCCGGAGCGGCTCCAGGAGCATTTGAAACTGCGCAGCCGCGCAACGCGCATTCCCGATAAGAAAAAGCAGCAAGCAAAGAAGGCCTGCCGGAACACCCGGCGGGCCTTTCCGCTACTTAACCCAGCTATGATGAGTGCTCGCATCGCTTAATAGGTGCAGTGTTGGAAAGTATTTTATGGTGTTTATTCAGCCCGAAGCCCAAAAATTCCTCGACCTGAACAGGGATGCCCCACAGCTGGACAGGCGCACTCCAGAAGAAAACCGCGCCGCCCAGCAGAAGACGGCAGCGGCTTGGGGCAAGAAAACCCGGATGGCGTCCGTGTACGAGACCTCGGTGCGCGGTGTCACGGTGCGGGTTTATATACCGGAGGAGCCCGCGCTTGCCGATGCCCCACCAGCAGAGCCCGCCTTCATCTTCTTCCACGGAGGCGGCTGGGTGCTGGGGGGATTTAGAGACCACGGATACAACCGTGCGGGATATTGCCGCAGAATCGGGAATTATGTGTATCAGTGTGCACTATCGTCGTGCACCGGAACACCCCTTCCCGGCACCGTTGGATGATTGCCGGGCGGTAGTAGACGGGGTGCTACAAGGAGAATTGGGGGTTGGTGTCGATCCAGCCCGCGTTGCCGTGGGCGGTGACAGCGCCGGCGGCAATATCGCAGCGGTCATCGCACAAGAACTGCGCGATCAGCTGGCGCATCAGGTGCTGATTTATCCCGTCATGGATTTATCCACCTTTGATACGCAATCCCATTCGGACTTTAGCGGCGGCTACTACCTCACTCGACGGCGCCTTAACTATTTTTATGATTCTTATGCGGGCACTGCAGACCGCACGGATATCCGTATGTCACCCGGCAGGAATGGCGAACTGGCGGGGCTACCCCCAGCGACAGTGATCACCGGTGAACTCGATCCGTTGGTCTCTGAGGTAAGTGACTACGCTGAGCGAATGCTCAATGCGGGCAATGTAGTGAGTTCTATCGAATTTAAGGGTCAAGTCCATCCGTTCGTCCAGATGGGCGGGATTATTTCGGATGCGTTGATTGCGCGCACCATTATTGGCAGCGAATTAAAGCGTGCGCTGCGAGCCCAAGGCTAAAGGCCGCGATCTGCCGGAGCTAATAGAAAGCTCGGCGTGAACACCCAACACTCAACACGAACACTCAACACAACACTGCACATGTTGAGTGTTGTGTTGAGTGTTATGTGTAGTGTTATGTGTAATGCTCGGCTGAAGGTGAGAGGCAAACGGGGAAACGATGGACCTAGAAGAAATTGAGCAGATTGTTCACAATTTGCGTGCCATAGGCAAAGACACCAGCACGGTTGAAGCAAAAGCAGCTGGTGGAGGCCTGCCCAAGAAGATAACGCGGTCGGTGTCTGCTTTTGCCAACGGAAAAGGTGGAACGATCATCTTCGGCCTCGATGAGGAGTCGGGGTTTCTTCCCGTCGAAGGCTTCCAAGCCGAGTCCATAGCCAAAGCATTTGTGGAGGCATGCGCGGAGAAATTGACCCCTGCTATCCGTGCCGATGTAGAAATTGGTGCTGTCGATGGCGCGCCGGTAGTAGTTGCGGAAATTCCCGAGCTTGCGCCTTTTGATAAACCGTGCTGGGTTACTGCGCAATCTAAATATAACGGGAGCTACATTCGCGAGCACGATGAAGACCGGCTTTTGAAGCCCTATGAAATCGATCGTCTCGAAGAAAATAAGATGCAGCCCTCGTGGGATCTGGAGGTCGTGGAGGCGGCTACTATTGCAGACCTCGATCGGGACATCGTCCAGCAAATCCTAGAGCGCGAACGTAGCCTGCGGCCTGGGATTTTTGGCAAGTTCTCTGATGAAAGGGCATTGAAAGCCCTGCATCTTACCGGCGTAGGAGAGGATGGGGAAGTTCATCCGACCTTGGCTGGCTTATTAGTAGCCGGCATTTATCCGCAAGAATTTTTCCCGCGGCTCAACGTAACTTTTACTGCTTATGCGGGAACGGCCAAGACCTCGACCAAAGGTCAAAGATTTGTTGATAACGCGAGTTTTGTAGGCCCGATTCCGGAATTGGTGCCAGCGGTGGTTTTCGCGGTTGAGAAAAATATGCGGGTAGGCGGCGTCGTCGATGGAGCGTTCCGAGAAGACTTGCCGGATTATCCTCCAGTAGCGGTCAGGGAAGCGGTTGCTAATGCGCTCATGCACAGGGACTATTCTCCTCAGGCTAGAGGGACACAGGTTCAGGTTGATATGTACGCTGACCGGCTAGAAATCATTAATCCGGGTGGCCTTTTTGGAATGGTGAACGTCAATAACCTTGGGAATCCAGGCATGACAAGTGCGAGGAATCAGCACCTGTCTAAGCTATTGGAAGTAACGGCGATTTCCGGAGGGTCTGGGTACGTGGCGGAAAACCGTGGAACTGGATACATTGAGATTCTTGATCAGCTGCAAAAGACACTCCTTCCTCCGCCGAAGCCGGCGGATTCGTTGACCACGTTTACGTTAACTTTTGAACGGCGTGAAATGACTTTGCCGGAGCGGAGTGCGTCTATACACGGCGGTTCTAGTGAACGGATTATGGAGTATTTGGCCCAGCATCAGTCTGCGAATAGCCGTGAGCTTGCGGCGGCTGCCGGGATTTCTGTAGGTGGGGTGCGCAGAATCCTGAACCAATTGGTAGATAGTGGACGGATCGAGCGTACGGAGCCTTTGCGCAGCCCTAAACAGAGGTATCGATTGGTTAAATAGGCAGGCGGCTGATCATCCAACACTCAACACTCAACACGAACACTCAACACAACACTGCACATGTTGAGTGTTGTGTTGAGTGTTATGTGCAGTGTTCGCCTGCACCCGCGGGGCTAAAACCCCGCCACCACCAGTTTTGCCAGCTTGCGGCCGCCGGGTGCGGTGGCGGGGTGATGGAACCGTGTGGTGTGTGTATGGAGCTGACGGGGCTAATGCCGTGCAGTGAATTGATGAACCACAGGGGATATTCCGCAGCGAGTGCCGGGGTCAACGGGCGCTGCGCGGTGGAAATCCTCAAGTCTTTGCAGCGGTCCAGGACCTGGCGCAGGGTCACGCTGGGCAGGCGCACTCCGGTAGGAAGCAGGAGCGTGTCGCCGTCCCAGGCGATGAGCGCGCCGGTGGTGGCTTCTGCGATGGCGCCGTGGGCATCGACAATCGCGGTGTCATCGGTGCCACTTTCCTGATACTGGCTGCGGTAAGCAGCCAGGGCGGGCAGGTCCGGACCTTTGACTAGGGGCTGTACGCGGGGATCGGGGGCCTTAACGTAAGTAAGGCGCGTGTGGGCGCGCGGCGCCGGGGCGGGCCGGATATCGAGGTAAAGCTCACCGGCTATAAGGGCGATGCGGGGGAAGAGCTCGCCGCCTGAAAGTAGCTCCAGCATGGCGGGGACGAAGCCGGCGGGCAAGGTTCCGGCGGCGGATTCGAAGCGCTCCAAGTGCAGGTGGAGGCCGTGCGTGCGGCCTGCCGAATGCCGCCAGGAATCGGCCACGGTGCAGGGATCGGCCGGTGGGGTGCAGGGGATAAAGGCGCCGTCGCGCCAAATATAGGAACTCATGACCACGCCCCTAGGACCGATTGGGCTTTGAGGTTCCTTTCAGCCAGCTCGGCGGCGGGATCGGAATCAAGGACGATGGCCCCGCCGGCGCCAACAGTGACCTCGGAACCCGCGCGCACCGCGGTGCGGATTACCACGTTAAAATCCGCCTCGCCGGAATAGCCGAGGTAGCCCACGATTCCGGAATACACGCCGCGGGGTCCTGCCTCGAGGGCATCGATGATCTCGCAGGTGCGCAGCTTCGGCGCGCCGGTCATGGAGCCGGGCGGGAAAGCAGCGCGGATGGCATCGAGCGCGGTGGCGCCGGGGCGCAACTGGCCGGTGATTGTGGAGACCAGCTGGTGCACGGTGGCGTAGCTTTCCACGTTCATCAGCCCCGGAACGCGCACGGTGCCGGGCTCGCACACGCGGGATAAATCGTTGCGCAAAAGGTCTACGATCATGAGGTTTTCGGCGCGGGTCTTGGGGTCATCGCGAAGCAGCGCGGGGTCTTGGTGGGCCGGAATGGTGCCCTTGATGGGCTTAGCCTCGACGCGGTTATCGCGCACGCTGAGGAAGCGCTCGGGCGAAGCGCTGCAGATTTCCACGCCGTCAAAGACCAGATGCGCCGCGTACGGTGCCGGGTTGTGCCGGCGCAGCGCCGCATAAATATCGCCGGTCGCCTGCGCGGTATAGGTATCGGTCAGGCACACCTCGTAGCTTTCCCCGGCATGCAAAAGCTCTTGGGCGCGCTGGATCCGGGCCAGGTAGTCGGTGGTGCGCCAGGCACCCGCGCTTGCCGATGCCCCCTCGCTTCCCACCTGCCCACCTTCCAGGGCTTCCTCCAGCCGGTCGAGCAGGCCCTGCGCGCCGTCGCCGTCGAGGCAGCACAGGTGCGCTACTTGCCGGTGGTGATCATAGACGAGGAAGGACTGCGGCCGGATGAAGTAGGCATCGGGATAAGGCGAGCGGTGGCGCAGCTGGATGGGCAGGGTAAGCTGCGCGCATTCGTAGCCGAGGTAACCGACCACCCCGCCGGTAAATGGCAGATCCGGCGCGTCAAAGACCTGCGTGGATAGCTCACGCTCGAGGGTGGTGAGGATATCGGGGGCATCGCCAAGCCGGTAGCGAAAGGATCGGCTGAGGGGACCGGTGGCATCACCAAGAATGCTATAGCGCCCGCGCGCATCGGCGGAGTCCAGGAAGAAGGCGTCGTTGCCGTCTGCCTGCAGCGCCGCGAAGACGCTGGGGCAGTCAATCGCGCCGGGGACCTCGCGGTGGAGGAGGCGGAAACCGCCGAGGAAATTGCGCAGCAGAGTCGCGCCGTGCTGTGTCAGCACCGATTCGGGGTGGAATTGCACGCCCCAATGCGGCAGGCCATCGACCTTGAGGGCCTGGACGGTGCCGTCCTCGCTGCGGGCGTGCACGGTGATGCCGGGGGCGGGCTCAATGTGCAGCGAGTGGTAGCGCACCACCTGAAAGTCCTGCGGAATGGTGGCAAAAATTCCCTCGCCGGAATGGCTAATGGTGGAGACAAAACCGTGGCGTGGTTCGGGCGCGCGGCTTATGCGAGCGCCGGCGAGCATCGCCAAGCCTTGGTGGCCAAGGCAGACGCCGAGTAGGGGAATCCGCGCTGCGGCGGCCGCCTCGATAACGCGGCGGGACATGCCAAAGTCGCTTTCTTCCTCCGGGGTTCCTGGACCAGGGGAGATAACCACGTGGCTGAACTCGCCGGCGCGCACGCGACCTGGGATGCCGGTGGCCTCGCCCGCGGGAACAACAAGGGGCTCGGTTCCGGAGACCTCTGCGATGAGGTGCGCGAGGTTAAACGTGTACGAGTCGTAATTATCAATGAGCAGGATCATCAAAGGCAGAGTCTATAGCCCAGTGCGCCCCACGCGTAACTTGCTCCACGCGTGCCTTAACTACTGGGTTATGACCAACCAATTGACGTATGTCACACCGCGTTGTAAAGTTAACTTTAAGTTAACAACAAGCAAACGGGGAAAGAATCCAGGAAAGGGGATAACAATGAACCAGTTTGAAACCCTCCGTCATGACCTGCACACCAAGTACGGTCACGGATATACCCGTGCTGAAATCGATGCGAAGTTGGACGAGGTCATCGCCAAGCACACCGCTAGCGCCGGGCTCGTGGAATTCATCCCCGTGCTGGTAGAGCGCGAGGTGCGCGAGTTCTTCGGCGCCCACCGCATCCACGTTCGCTTCGCCGCGGGCAATAACCACGCCCTGGCCAAGGCCGCCGCGGACCTCACCAAAAAGCACGCGGGGGAGGCGCTCTACGTCGATACCGCCGCCGCACACCCGGAAAATGACGGCAATGACCACTTAGCCCACGTCATGAGCGAGCGCGGCATGGGCCAAGCGCCCAAAAAATACCTTGAAGAGGTGCGGACCGTGGCCATGCCGGACTACATCGTTTACCTGGGCCGCGAGGTCGAGCGCGATGAAGCCGGCAAGGACATCAAGATCTGGGACATCGCTCCGGCTGAGACCGTTGAGCAGGCCCGCGAGCTTGCCGATGACCTAGAAGCCCGCGTGTACTACATGCTGAACAAGCTGGGCATCGACCCGGTAGCCGAGCGCGTGAGCGCATAAGAGGGACGCCATAAGCCCAGGGCCGAGGAGGAATTCCTCGGCCCTTCTTTTATTGTCCGCGTGTAAACCCGAGCAGTCGCGCGAAAACAACTACGCTAGGTCGCTGACTACTGTTTAAATCGTTTGGAGAATCGAAGCAATCGTGACTGCCAACAACACCTCGGCATATGAGCCCCTGCAGCGAATCTTGCTGCCCAAGCGCGGCGAACCCTTTGACGTACGCATGCTCTACCTCATCGAGGCGGAGCAAAACCGCGAGCGCTTGAGCTGGACAAACCGCACCGCCGTGACCATCCCGGCCGGCGAAGAAGCCTCCTTTGAAACCTACTTCAACGCCTTTCCGGCCTCCTATTGGCGCCGCTGGTCGCAATTGCGCTCGGTGGTCCTAAGCCTGGAGATCGAGGGCCAGGCCAACGTTTCTTTGTACCGTTCCAAGCAGGATGGCCAGCGCATCTCCGTGGCCAACCACCTCGTGGGCACGGGCCACCACGAGTTTGAGCTGCCGCTCAAAAACTTCGAGGACGGCGGCTGGCTGTGGTTCGATATCACCGCGGAAAAGGAAACCACGTTGTCGGATGTAGCCTGGTGCTCCCCGCAGGCCCCGGCGGCGCAGACGCTTCCCGATGGCACCGAGATTGCCCCTTCCGAAAAGCGCGTCGCCGTTGGCATTCCCACCTTTAACCGCCCCACGGATGCCGTCGCTGCTCTGCAGGCGCTGGCAGAAGATCCCGTGGTGGATGAGATCATCGACTTCGTCCTCATGCCAGACCAAGGCAACCAGCACCCGGCCGATGAGCCCGGTTACGACGAAGCGGTAGCGCACTTTGGCGATCGCTTCCGCGAATTCCGCCAGGGCAACCTCGGCGGTTCCGGTGGCTATTCCCGCATCATGTACGAGGCGCTGGAGAATACGGATTCGCCCTTCATCTTGTACATGGACGATGACATCGCCATCGAGCCGGACTCCGTGCTGCGCGCGGTGCAGGCAGCACGCTATGCGGAAAAGCCGATCATCGTCGGCGGGCAGATGCTCAACCTGCAGGAGCGCTCCCAGCTGCGCACTACCGGTGAGCAGGTCAACCGCTCCGATTTCATGTGGGGCGCCGCTCCGCATGCCGTGTACGACCACGACTTTGCCAAGTACCCGCTGCGCGCCATTGGCACGCCAGAAACCCGCCTGGATCCAAAGAAGTACGATTCCCGCGACCTGCACCGCCGCGTGGACGTGGAATATAACGGCTGGTGGATGTGCCTCTTCCCGCGCGTGGTGGCAGAGACCAACGGCCAGCCACTGCCGCTGTTTATCAAGTGGGACGATACCGAGTACTCGCTGCGCGCCGCCCGCAATGGCTTCCCCACGGTGACCTGGCCGGGCGCGGCCATCTGGCACATGGCCTGGGCGGATAAGGACGATGCCATTGACTGGCAGGCCTATTTCCACCTGCGCAACCGCTTGATCGTGGCTTCGCTGTACCACGATGGCGCGGTATCCGGCATTACTAAGTCCATCTTTAAGTCCACGCTCAAGCACACCATGTGCATGGAATACTCCACCATGGCCATCCAAATCGAGGCCATGAAGGACTTCCTGGCGGGGCCGGATCACCTCTTCGATATCCTGGATACCTCGCTGCCGCGCATTGCGGAGATCCGCAAGAACTACTCAGATGCGGTCATCATCGAATCCGCAGACCAACTGCCGGCGCCGACCGGCGCGCCGGGCGTTCCCACCCGCAATGTGGGCGGGCGCTTGGCCAAGGTGAAGAAGCTGCCGTGGGCAGCCAAGGGTCTTAAGCACCTGCTGAGCAAGGAAGATCCGGCGCACCACGCGGCACCGCAGCTGAACCTCACCCCAGAAGAGGCGCGCTGGTTCACCCTGTCCCGCCTGGATTCCGCCACCGTATCCACGGCGGGCGGCACGGGCGTGGCCTTCCGCAAGCGCGACCGCGATTTGGCCAAGGAGCTCATCACCGAAACCCGCAGCCTGCTGAAGGAAATTGAAGAAAACTTCGATGACCTGCGGGCGCACTACCGCGCCGCGTTGCCGGAATTGACCGCGCGGTCTTCCTGGAAGAAGGTTTTTGATGCCCAATAAGCTTTCTATCGCAGAATCCCGCGTCCTAGAGTCCATCCAGAACGCCGCCTTCGACCTGCCGGGAGTACTACCCACCGCCCGCGGTTTAAGCCACTTGGGCGAGCACGCCCTGGGCTGGATGGGCAGCGCGGCCCTAGGGGCCGGCGTGGACAAGCAGCGCCGTGAAGAGTGGATTCGGATCGGTGCCGCGGCGTTTACCGCGCATGCGGCAAGCGTGGTGCTCAAGCGCATCGTGCGGCGCAAGCGACCCGATTATTCCTACGTCCGCGTTGGGGTCAAGACCCCCTCGCGCCTATCCTTCCCGTCCTCGCATGCCACCTCCACCACCGCCTTCTTGGTGGGCCTTTCCCGCCTGACGGGTTCCAAGGCACCGCTTGTGGGAGTGCCGGTGATGATGGCATCGCGTATGGTGCTCGGGGTGCACTATCCAACCGATACCGTCGCGGGCGCAGCCATTGGCGCTGCCACCGCGCGGGCAATGACGAAGGGAAAGACGCATGAGTGAGGACGGTAACCAGCACTTTCTCCATTCGGAACCGCATACGTCCGGCGTCGATACCGGCCGTAAGCGCAAGCCGCCGAAGAATTTGGCCGATGGCATGGTCAAGGCCCTGCGCCCGAAGCAATGGGTAAAAAACATCCTCGTACTGGCCGCGCCCGCCGCGGCCGGTGCGGAGTCGCTCTTTCACGGGCGCGTGCTTGTCGATGTCCTCTTGGCCTTCATCGTCTTTTGCCTCGGCGCTTCTTCCATCTACCTGATCAATGACGCCAAGGATTGGCGCGAGGACCAAGAGCACCCGACCAAGCGCTTCCGCCCGATTGCTTCGGGCGTGCTGCCCATCAAGGTGGCCTATGTCATGGCCGTGGTACTCGTTGGCCTGTCCATTGGGCTGTCCTTCTTGGCCACCGCGGGACTAGAGCTAGCCATCGTCATGGCGGTTTATATCGCCCTGCAGCTGGGCTATTGCTTTGGCTGGAAGCATATACCGGTCATCGATATTGCGCTGGTGTCCTCCGGATTCATGCTGCGCACCATGGCCGGTGGCGTGGCCGCCGATATTGAGCTTTCGCAGTGGTTCTTGCTGGTTGCTGCCTTTGGCTCGCTCTTTATGGCCTCCGGTAAGCGCTATGCCGAAATCCTACTGGTGGAAAAGACTGGTGCGAAGATTCGCAAATCCTTGCAGGGCTATACGCCGACCTACCTGCGCTTTGTCTGGACGCTGGCGGCCACCGCCGTGGTGGTCTTCTACTCCCTGTGGGGCTTTGAATTGGCTAATGCCGCAACCTCTGGTGGCGTCTGGTACCAGATTTCCATGGTGCCATTTACCATCGCCATCCTGCGCTATGCCGCCGACGTGGACCGTGGCCAGGGCGGGGCGCCGGAAGAAATCGCGTTGGGGGACCGCACCTTGCAGTTCCTCGCCATCGCTTGGCTGGCCTGCATCGCCATGGCCGTCTACATCATGCCATTGGTCTAAGCAGCGGTTACATAGTTGCGTTCAACTAGAAGATTTTGAGAGGCCTGATATACTCACCCCACGTGGTTAACACCGGTAACAAGAACATTGCGCTGTGGAGCGCACCCGCCTCGGTTCTTATTATCGGTGTTTTTTCTTTGTGGGGTGGCTTTGCCCGCCGCTGGATGTCTGATGACGGCCTCATCGTCCTGCGTACCGTCCGCAACCTAGAAGCCGGCAACGGGCCGGTGTTCAATGTGGGCGAGCGCGTTGAGACCAATACCTCCACGCTGTGGCAATACCTCATCTTAGTGGCGCGGTGGGTAAGCGGTGCTGAACTCGAAACGATCGCCATCTACCTCGGGCTTCTCCTAGCGGTCGCGGCGATGGTGGTGGGCACGTGGGCATCGGCAAGCATGCACAAGGGACTTATTCTTCCCGCTGGAGCCTCGGTGTATCTGGCCCTGCCGCCGGCACGGGACTTTTTTACCTCCGGCTTGGAATGGAGCCTGTGCCTTTTCTACTTGGCCGTCTTGTGGTGGATGCTGATTAAATGGGCGCGACCGCGGCAGGAGTTGCCGCCCAAACCTATTGTGTATGGGCTGGCATTCTGGGCGGGGCTCTCATGGCTCATTCGCCCTGAGCTTGCGCTGTATGGCGGCCTGGTGGGCGTTGTACTCATAGTGAGCACGCGTTCGTGGAAGGTTATCGCTGCCGCCTTGCCCCTGCCGCTGGGTTATCAAGTATTCCGCATGGGCTACTACGGGCTGCTTACGCCTCATACCGCCGTTGCCAAATCCGCGGCTGGTTCAGCGTGGGGCCAAGGGTTTGCGTACTTGGGCGATTTTATGGCGCCCTACGCGCTGTACCTCCCGCTTATTGTGCTGGCAGTGGCGGCGCTGTGGAAAACCGATTTTCGACCGCTGGAGCTGCGATCGATGCAGACTGTGGTTTATATCTTCCTGGGCGCCGCACTATTGCATGCAGTCTACGTTGTGCATGTCGGGGGCGATTTTATGCACGGGCGTATGTTGCTACTCCCGCTTTTCGCCGCGCTATTGCCCATCTTCGTAGTTAACCTACGAACCTGGTGGGCTGCCGTATTCTGTGCGGTGTGGGCTTTCGTTATTGTCTTGCACGGTCACCCGGTAGACCGCGCTGCTTACGCGGGCCAGCTTAGTGTTGTGGATGAGCGGGACTATTGGACCGCTATCACCAACCGGCAGGAACCGCCTCGCCGTGCCGAGGATTTCGTGGGTATGGACGTGATGAATGACTACGAAAAAGCGGTGCAGGATTTGGCGGCCGGCGATGCCATGACCTTCCTCTATATCAAGGATGGGGGCCAGCCATCGTGGACGACGGTGCCCGCGGATCCGGAGCGCTCCGATCCTCCCACTGTGTATTTTCCTAATCTCGGTCTTACCTCCATGAATGCGCCACTTGAGGTGCGCGTGCTCGATGAAATTGGGCTCAGCAATCCCTTGGCAGCGCGCCAGCCCCGCATCGAAGGCGGGCGCATTGGCCACGATAAAAGCCTTGGCGCGGCGTGGCAGATTGCCGATTCTGCAGTGGATATTGACTCCTTATTGCTGGGGCAGAAAGATTCCGCGTGGCGAGCACGCACTGCGCTTGATGATGCCGATTTCCAGAGGCTCTTTGCCTCCTACAGGGAACCGCTAACATGGGGCCGATTCTTAGAAAATATTAAATTTTCCCTGACAGAGGGCAGGACCCTAACCTTCTCCTCCAATCCGGGGGATTACCTCTATTAATGGTTGAAATGAGGTAAAAAGCTTGTGCGTGCACTACACTGCCTCTCAGTGAGGCTTTCGCTGAGGGGTGTTAACGATTCACAGGTTCCCAGCGATAAAGCCAAAGAACAATTATTGAGTACTTTGTGGAGGAGAAAGATGACTGCATCTCTGAGAGGACGTGTCCTATCGGTCATCATGGCAGTGGCCGTAGCGCTTGGCCTCGCCGTCGTTGCCGGCGGCATGCAGCAGGCACACGCGGCACATCGTGATTGGCTGCGTCCGGATAATACCGGCACCTGTGAATGGGACCCAGCTATGTTTTGGGTTCAGCGCTGTGATGTTTGGTCTCCGTCCATGGACCGTAACATCCCCGTCCAGATCCAGCCCGCAAAGAATGGCGGTAACGCTGGTTTCTACCTATTGGATGGCCTGCGTGCTACTTACGCAACCAGCGGCTGGGTTAGCCCTCACAGCGAGGTTAACGCCGCGCAGACTTACGCGGACAGCAATATCACTCTAGTGATGCCGGCAGGTGGCGAGTCTTCTTTCTATGCCAACTGGCAAGCACCTGGCAAATATGATCCGAGAGATCCGGTCAACTACAAGTGGGAGACCTTCCTTACCCAGGAGCTTCCTGCCTACCTCGAGCAGCACTTTGGCGTGGCCCGCAATAACAATGCGATCGCTGGCCTCTCCATGGGTGCCGGTTCCGCCATGACATTGGCTGCTAAGCACACTGACCAGTTTAAGCAGGTACTATCCTTTTCTGGTTATTTGACTATGACGGTTCCAGGTGCTCAGACTGCTCTTCGTTTGGCCATGTTGGATGCCGGTGGATTCAATGTCAACGCCATGTACGGTTCGCTATTTAACCCAAAGCGTTTCCAGAATGACCCGCTCTTGCTGATTCCGCAACTGCGTGAGGGTGGTACCGATGTTTATATTTCAGCTGCATCCGGTATCCCAGGCCAATTGGATAGGGAAACCCTTCCGCCGCAGTTCCAAGCACCGGGTGTCGCACTGGAGGTTGGTTCTCAGCTGACCACCCGCGCTTGGGAAGGTGTTGCCCGGTTGCAGGGTCTGAACCCAACGGTGAGCTACCCGGCCCAGGGCTTGCATAACTGGTACCAATGGGACTACCAGCTCAATGCTTCCAAACCGCGCGTTCTCAACGTTATGAATGCCTGGTAAGGCTCACTAACGAACTGGCCCCGCGCCGTCCGAACCGCTCCCCAGTAGTTGGACTGAGAAATCACTACCAACTGGTGGGGAGCAGTTTTTATTGGGGCTACGAAGTTCGCTGAGTGAAACTCAGCGCGAGCATGTAGTCAAGCGTTTCGAACAGGGCCGAGGTACCAAGCCGAAGGCGCTTACTGAAGAAGACAAACTGCGTCGCGAAAGCGACCAGTTGCATGCTGAAATTGCCTACCTAAAAATTACCGATGAAGGCTTCCAATACCAGCATTCAACCCGGCGCACTTTGATCCACGAGAACGGCGGCGTTCAGTCGATGTCGCGTAAGGCCAACTGCTACGACAACGCAGTAATGAAGAACTTCTTCGGTCACCTGAGAACCGAGATGTACCACGGAGAATCTTCAACACTGTCGAGGAGTTCACCCAGGTAATCGAAGATTACATCCAGCGGTACAACACCGAACGCAACCAACAATGACTCAAGGGCCTGACCCCGATGCAATATCGGAATCAGGCCCTTGAACCCCTAACCTTCTTGAATTAAACCAGCCCAACTTTTGGGGACTAGTTCATGGTGCTCTCGGGCGGCGGGTTCGTGCTTTGGTTGGTGGTTAGTGGTTTTGGAGTTCTCGGGTGATGATTTGGGTCATTCCGTCGTGTCCTACGTCTGTTGGGTGTAGTGGCATGACGGATGGGGCGGTTGGGGTTTGGACGAGTGTGGCCCATCGGTGGTTGGTGTCTGGCTGGCAGGGGTCGTGGGTTTTGGCTTGGTCGTGGAGATTGATGTAGTTGACGCCGAGGTCGTGTGCTGCGCGTCCGATTTCGCGATTGAATTCGTCTTCTGCGATGGTGGCGCCTGGGATGGTTATTGGCAGTTGTAGTTGGTCGTGGTTGACTACGCAGAGGGTGTCGTTGACGGTCATTGGGACGTAGTTGACCATGGAGATGCGGGCGTTGGGTGCGGCTTTGCGGATTTTGTTGAATTGGAAGTTTAGTAGTCCGCGGTAGGTGGAGGCTTTGGGAACGTCGGGGAGAGTGGCGTTGGCTAGGGCGTCGAAGTAGGTTCCTTGTTGGAGGCCGCCGTACATGAATACTACTTCTTTGGTGTCATGGCCGATGTTGCCTTGGGACCTGACCCCCTTTTGGTGGACACCTGATATCCAGCCTAGTCGGGCTGGGAAGAAAGGTAATCTACCACCAT
>NZ_JBEHFT010000022.1:0-36722 GCF_040225455.1 Corynebacterium sp. KPL2838
ATAAGGTTGCTGAGCACAAGGACATCGATGATGCGGATCAGACGGTAACGTCTAAGAAGGATGAGAAGCCTGAGAAGTCTGATAGGAATCCGGAGATTTCTACTCAGGCTGAGTTTGCCGGAGATGCTGATCAGGTTGTTGCTGGTGCTAAGGTGACCGATACCGTTGAGTACAAGGACTTGGTCCCAGGGAAGAAGTACACCCTGAATGCGGAATTGGTTAATAAGGCAGACAAGTCTGTGGTTGGTAAGGGTGAGAAGACCTTTACTCCGCAGGAGTCGGCTGGCAAGGTTGATGTTGAGATCACTGTTGATAGTGATGTGACGGAGCCGGTTGAGGCTGCGGTTGCTTTTGAGGAGTTGACTTCTACTGAGGTTGATGCCAAGGGTGAGGAGACTCCGGATGCTGAGAAGCCGAATAAGGTTGCTGAGCACAAGGACATCGATGATGCGGATCAGACGGTAACGTCTAAGAAGGATGAGAAGCCTGAGAAGGACAACAAGCCTTCGGAGACGTCTACGCCAATGACTTCGACGAGTAGCTCCAAGCCAAGTACTTCGGAGTCCAAGAGCTCTGAACCAAAGAAGGAGACTACGTCCGAATCTAAGCCTTCGGAGCCGTCCGAAACGAAGACGTCTTCTTCGAAGACCTCGGCCAACGCTAAGCCTTCTACGAGCACATCTTCTGAGAAGTCGAAGGAGCCTCGCCCGACCGAGGTGCAGGGGCAGGAGCCTGGTGACAGCCCAGAGCCAAAGATCACGACGGATGCTGATTTTGCTGAAGGTTCGCACGTTGTCGTTGCTGGCGCCAAGATTGTTGATGAGGTTTCCTATGAGGGCTTGGTTCCTGGTAAGGAATACACTCTGAAGGCTGAGCTTATTTCCAAGAAGGATGAGAAGACTGTTCTGGGTACCGGTGAGAAGACCTTTACCCCAGAGAAGTCTGCTGGCAAGGTTGATGTTGAGATCACTGTTCATGATGATGTGACGGAGCCGGTTGAGGCTGCGGTTGCCTTTGAGGAGTTGACCTCTGTTGAGGTTGATGCCAAGGGTGAGGAGACTCCGGATGTAACTCCGAAAAAGCCGAACCACATTGCTGAGCACAAGGACATCAATGATGATGACCAGACGGTAACGTCTAAGAAGGACGAAAAGCCGGAGTCTAAGCCTAAGGAAAAGGCTGAAGGCCAGAGTGAGCGCCCGAGCGTCAAGGTGAAGGAGCAGGATGCTCCGGCACAGGCTGACAAGGGTACTGGTAAGGTCGAGCAGCATGTCGATATAACGAACCACGTGCCTGGCAAGACTGGTAAGCCATTGCCGTCGGATGCAAAACGTACCGAGATTAAGTCCGTGCCATCTGGTGCGACCGAACTTGAACCAGGTATGCAAACCTACATTAAGTAGTGTGAACGTACTGGTTAGGTAGCAGGCTATAGCGCCTGGGTACAAAGTTTCCCCCTTCAGGGTGTCCCCGTACACGCTGGAGGGGGAAAACCATTTTATGAACCATTGAGAAAACTAAGTGAGGAGACTAGGTAATGTCTGAGGAAACAGGCCGCGAGGAATCCCTAAGCCGAGGTAAGAAGGTTGGTTTTATCGCGCTGGTAGTGGCGGTAATTGTGCTGCTGTTCCTGCTGGTTCTTAATTTCACCACTGGTGAGGGAGGCAATGAGGCTGAGCAGGGATCACAGAGTGGATCGGCTGTAGATACTTCTGCGGGGAAAAACCCGGAAGCTAAGGGTGATGCGTTCGTCGATGAGTCTGGCGCACAGGAGCATGAATTTGAAACGGCTCCGGGGCAATTTCATGGTTTCGCAGCGATGTCCGTGGGCATCGATGGCCAGTACGCTGCTGTGGATCCGGTGCAGGTGACTGACCGGGGTGTGCTGTTGCCGCCACATGATGTCTCCCGCCTGGGCTGGTACTCCGCCTCGGCCGTGCCTGGCGATGCCGGCAATGTCGGCTCCAGTGTCATCACCGGCCACGTGAATTATCAGGGCCAAGGCACCGGCTACGCGGAGAAATTCACCCGGTTGCAGGAAAACCAGGAATTCACCGTGGTCATCGATGGTCAGGAGCGCACCTTCCGCGTGACGGAAAAGCCGTACCGCCTGCCCAAGGGCGGGGATTTCCCGGACGTGGTTAATGACACGGACGGTACCAACCGTCTGGTCCTTATCACCTGCGGCGGCAAGTTCGTCGGCGGTGCGCTGGGGTATGAGGACAACATCATTACCGTGGCAGAGCCAGTCGATGCCCCGGTTCCACCAGAGGCACCCCAGGCCTAGCGGTCCGCTCTAGAGCCCAACGAGCGCCCGGTTCGAGGATGAAAATCCTTGGCCGGGCGCTTTCGTTTATGCACTTCACGCATGTGCGTCCGGGCTGCGGCGGGCATCTATGAAATAATTTGGGGAAGTATCTGCTGCTCGGAGCGGAATCAAAGGAGCAAAGTCATGGATATTCCAGGCAAAATAGCCGGTCATGTTGGCACGCCGCTGACGGGCAATGCCACGAAGGTATTGCTGCTCGGGGCGGGCGAGTTGGGAAAGCAGTTGGCTATTTCCTTCCAGTCCCTGGGCCTTGAGGTGCACGCGGTGGATAAGTACCAGGGGGCGCCGGCGCACCAAGTCGCGCACTATAGCTATGTCGCGGATATTACTGATGCCGCGCAGGTATCGGAATTGGTGCAGCAGATTCAGCCGCACTACGTGGTGCCGGAGGTCGAAGTCGTTGCGGTGGAGGCTCTGGAGCAGGTTGAGCAGTCCACCGATGCCGTCGTCGTGCCCACGGCGCGCGCCTGCGCGCTCACCCAAGACCGCGAGCGGGTGCGCGCGGTGGCAGAAGATATTGGATTGCCGACCTCGGCCTACCGCTTTGCCTCCTCTGTGGAGGAGCTGGAGGAAGCGGCGACGGAGCTGGGGTTTCCGTGCATTGTGAAGCCGGACGTGTCCACCTCGGGCAAGGGCCACATGCTGGCGCGGGATGTGGAGGACGTGCGCGAGGTGTGGGAGACGGTGCGCCGCGTGTCCTCGGATTCGCAGCGCGTGGTGGCGGAGCGCTTCGTGGATTTTGACCTCGAGGTCACGCTGCTAGCCATCCGGTCCATCGATCCGGCCACGGGCAAGCTGGCCACGTGGTTCAGCGAGCCCATCGGCCACCGCCACGAGAAGGGCGATTTGATCGAGGAGTGGCAGCCTACCGGCATGAGCGAGATTGCGCTGGAGAACGCGCGGTCGGTTGCGGCGCGCATCTCCAATGAGCTGGGCGGGCGCGGCGTGTACGGCGTGGAGCTTTTCGTCGCCGGCGATGATGTTTACTTTTCCTCGGTCTCCCCGCGGCCTTCGGATACGGCGATGCTTACTGCCTATACGCAGCGCTTTTCCCAGTTCGATCTGCACGCCCGCGCTATTCTGGGCTATCCAATCGATGCTACGTTGATAACCCCAGGCGCCAGCATGTTCTTGCACGCGCAGGAGCCGCTTGCCGATGTCGCCTTTACCGGCATCGCCTCCGCCCTCCACTACGCCGAGACGGACGTGAAGCTCTTTGGTAAGCCCGATGCCTATAAGGGGCGGCGCATGGGGCTTGTGACCACGACGGCGGAAACGGTGGAAGAGGCCCGCGACCGCGCCGCATTGGCGGCGCATAAGGTGAGCGTGACCTCGACTCCTGGCTTGCTCGCGCAGGGCGGTGCGCGCGGTATCGACCCGCAAGCGGACAATGTGCCCGATATTGAGGTCATTGAATATGAGGGTGGGGTTGAACTCGACCCCAAGCTGACCTCAGGGGTGGACGATACCGACTAGCGCAGCGCAGCGCCGGCCAGCCCCGCGGCGCAGCGCTGGTTAGCGCTGCGGGCCGGCGTGCTTGACCATCTCGTCCCACTCGACGATCTTGATGCGCTCGCGGCCGTGCGGCTCGCCGGCGGCTTGCTCGGCGGAGTTAAGACGGTGCCAGCCGTCCCAGGTAGTGACGGCGATATCACGGCTGCTGAGCAGATCGAGAATTTCCTGCGGATCGCGCTTGGTGGCGGATTCGAGCTCGCCTGCCTTGTAATCCTCTAGCAGCATGCCGGTGGTGTCCTTGGCATCGGATTTAGTATTGCCAATCAAGCCCACTGGACCGCGCTTGATCCAACCGGTGGTGTAGAGGCCGGGCAGCTTTTTGCCGTCGACATCGGCAAGCACGTGGCCGCCGTCGTTGGGCATGGTGGCCGAGTCGTCGTTGAAGGGAATGCCCTCGACGGACTGCGGGTGGTAGCCCACGGCGCGGTAGACCGACTGCACGGGCCACTCGGTGAACTTGCCGGTGCCGCTTACAGAACCATCGCCATTGAGCTGGGTGCGCTCGGTTTTGATGGCGGTGACGTGGCCGTCATCGCCAAGCACCTCTACTGGGGACTCGAAGAAGTGGATGTAGAGCTTGTGCGGGGCATCGCCAGGCTCGCGCATGGCGTAGAACTCTAGGGTCTGGCAGACCAAGTCGGTGGACTTGGCGGCGCGGCGAGCTTCTTCTGATGCCTCGTCGTAGATGATGTCCTCTGGGTCCACGATGACCTCGATGGTGGGGGACTCATCGAGCTCCTTGAGCTCCTTCGGCGTGTACTTGGCCTGCGCCGGGCCGCGGCGGCCAAAGACGTGGACCTCCTTGGCGCGGTTTTCCTTCAGGGAAGAGTAGACGTTGTCCGGGATCTCCGTCACCAGCAGCTCGTCTGCGGTCTTGGCCAAGATGCGGGATACGTCGAGCGAGACGTTGCCCACGCCGACGACGGCGACGGACTCCGCGGATAGGTCCCAGTCGCGCTCGAAGTTGGGGTTGCCGTCATAAAAGCCTACGAATTCGCCGGCGCCGTAGTTGCCCTCGAGATCCTCGCCGGGGATGCCCATTTCCTTATCGGCGGTGGCGCCGGTGGCGAAGATGATGGCGTCGTAGTAATCGCGCATCTCTTCGACGGTGATGTCCTTGCCCACTTCGATATTGCCCAGGAAGCGGATTTCTTCCTTCTCCATGATGTTGTGCAGCGACTGCACGATGCCCTTAATGCGTGGGTGATCTGGGGCGACGCCGTAGCGAATCAAGCCAAAGGGCGCAGGCATCTTTTCAAAGAGATCGATCTGCACGTCCACATCGGACTTTACGAGGAGGTCAGAGGCGTAAATGCCGGCCGGTCCGGAGCCGACCACGGCGACACGCATGGGGCTAGTCATCTGTTTAGGGTGTCCTTTCTTTAGGGTTTTCTCACATTCTACGCGGTGGCAGTGCGATAAATGCCACACTGCTTTGAGTTATCTACCCCCAGTTTAGGAGGTTGCGGAAGGGCGGGGGAGGGGGTGGTTCACGTACAGTGGAGACGTCACCACGTGCTAGTAACTGTGATGTACGGCATAATGTTACGGCGCGTGTTCCAAGTGTTCCCGTGACGGCAAAGGAAAGGTAATCCGCATGTCTGCATCCCAGTCCACAGTGTTAAGCTCCATCGGCCGCGGCTTCGACGGCCTCGATATTCTCGCCTTGGCGGATAGCCTTGGCGCTGAACTGCTCCGCTTAGAAGATTTCGACCCCACCGTGGCGGATGTTTTGGCCAACGCGCCCACCGCTACTGCCGATGCCCTCCTGGTCCAAGGCACCGGCGAGATCTCCTTCGATGCGGAGGTCGCCGCCGCGCTGGGCCTGCCGCTGGTCATTATCTCCGGCGCCCCAGAGCGCGCCGCGGAGCTGGCACAGCGCAAGGCCGAGTCCCTGGGCGCCACCGTCGCAGGCGTTTTCACCGACTTGGAGGCCGTGCCCGGTGCGTTGAGCGCCGCAGAGGAGGCCACGCCCGTCATGTCCGCGGACCTCTTCCAGAAGCAACTCATCGACCAAGCCAAGTCGGCTGGATCCCACATCGTCTTGCCCGAGGGCGATGACGACCGCATCCTTGAAGCTGCCGATGCTTTGCTCCGCGATGAGGTTGCCCGGCTGACCATCCTGGGCAAGGAATCCGATATCCAGGCTCGCGCCAAGGAGCTGGGTCTGGATGTCTCGGGTGCCGATATCATCGACCACCTGGAATCGTCGCTTGCGGAGGAATTCGCCGCCGATTTCGCGGAACTGCGCAAGAAGAAGGGCGTGACCCTAGAGCAGGCCCGCGAGACCATGCAGGACATCTCCTACTTCGGCACCATGATGGTGCACAAAGGGCTTGCTGATGGCATGGTATCCGGCGCCGCCCACACCACCGCCCACACCATTAAGCCGTCCTTCCAGATCATCAAGACCAAGCCGAATGCTTCGGTGGTCTCCTCCATCTTCCTGATGGTCATGCGCGGGCGCCTGTGGGCCTTCGGCGACTGCGCCGTGAACCCGAATCCGACTGCGGAACAGCTGGGCGAGATTGCCGTGGTTTCCGCGCAAACCGCGTCCCAGTTCGGCATCGATCCGCGCGTGGCCATGCTGTCCTACTCCACCGGCGCTTCCGGCACCGGCCCGGATGTCGAGCGCGCTATCGAGGCCGTCGAGGCCGCCAAGAAGCTGGTCTCCTCGGTGAAGGTGGATGGCCCGCTGCAGTTCGACGCCGCCTGCGATCCTGGCGTTGCCGCGAAGAAGATGCCGGATTCTGATGTCGCGGGTAAGGCCAATGTCTTCGTCTTCCCCGACCTGGATGCCGGCAATATTGGCTATAAGACCGCGCAGCGCACCGGCGGCGCCTTAGCCGTGGGCCCCATCCTGCAGGGCCTGAACAAGCCGGTCAACGATCTGTCCCGCGGCGCTACCGTTCCAGACATCATCAATACCGTTGCCATTACCGCTATCCAGGCTGGAGAGAAATAAATGTCATACGTACTGGTCCTTAACTCGGGATCCTCGTCCATCAAGTTTCAGCTGGTGGACCCAACCGCTAGTGCCACCGATGATCCACTCGTATCTGGCCTGGTGGAACAGGTTGGCGAGCCGAGCGGTGCCATTACCATCAAGGTCGGCGGGGAAAAGGTCACCGAGGAACTTGAAGTTCCCGATCACTCCTTTGGCCTAAAACGCGCCTTTGACCTCATGGATGATCATCAGGTGGGCCCGAAGGACGTCGATATCATCGCCGTGGGACACCGCGTCGTGCACGGTGGCCGCCTCTTCTCGGAGCCACAGCTCATCGAGGATCAAATTGAATCGATGATCGAGGATCTCATCCCGCTAGCCCCGCTGCACAACCCGGCCAACCTGGACGGCATCCGCGTGGCGCGCAAGATCCTGCCGGATATCCCGCACGTGGCGGTCTTCGATACCGCGTTCTTCAATACCCTGCCGCCGGCCGCAGCGCTCTATGCCATCAATAGCGACGTCGCCTCCAAATACGATATCCGCCGCTACGGTTTCCACGGCACCTCCCACGAGTTCGTCTCCCAGCAGGTGCCGAAGATTTTGGACCGCGATCCGGAGCATACCCACCAGATCACGCTGCACCTGGGCAATGGTGCCTCTGCGGCGGCCATCCGCAATGGCCGTGCCATCGATACCTCGATGGGCCTTACCCCGCTGGCTGGCCTCGCCATGGGTACGCGTACCGGTGATATCGATCCCGGCATCATCTTCCACCTGGTGCGCCAGGCGGGCATGAGCATCGACGAGATCGATAACCTGCTTAATAAGCAATCCGGCGTCAAGGGTATCGCGGGCGTGAATGACTTCCGTACGCTGCGCGAGCACATCGATAATGGCAATGAAGACGCATGGCTGGCGTATAACATCTACATCCACCAGCTGCGCCGCTTCATCGGTTCCTACATGATTGCTCTGGGCCGCGTGGACGCGATTACCTTCACCGCCGGTGTGGGCGAAAACGACACCGAGGTGCGCCAAGACGCGCTGTACAACCTGGATATGTACGGCATCGACTTTGATAAGGAGCGCAACCTCGTCCGCTCCGATGAGCCGCGGGTCATCTCCACCGATGATTCCCCGGTCAAGGTCTTGGTGGTTCCCACCAATGAGGAGCTGGCCATCGCGCAGAAGTCTGCAGACGTCGCAGCCAAGGCGCGCGAGGAAGGCCTATTTAAGTAGGCCATCTAAGTAGCCGCTAGAAAGTGGTGATGGGCCGGACTTGGTTGGCCAAGTCCACCAGCGCGTAGCGGTGGCGGCTAAACGGGGCCTGGCGGGCAAGGGCCCGCAGGGTCTCGGCAAGGCCGGTGCGCAGGCCGCGCTGGGTAAAGGCGTACTCGAAGAGATCATTCGGCGAGGACGCCCGCGCGAGATCGGCGTTGCGCAGGAAGTTAAGGCCCGCGGAGATAACGGCGATCTTGATTTGGAGGAAGCGCGGCTCGTTGGTGGGGACTTCTTCGAGGCGTCGGGCAGCGCGGCGAATGCGCGATTCAGACAAATCGTGCACGATGAGCTGCAGCACGGTGGTCAGAAGCGCCATGCGGAAGTGACGCGAGGCATTGGGCACCTTATCCAAGGTGGCTACGGATAGCTCCACCTGCCCCTCCGCGCGTAATTGGCGTGCGAGCCCAAAGGCGGAGGACACCGTTGTGGGGTTGGTGGCCCAGACGATGCCGTATAGGCGCATGGAATTAAACCGCAGTGCGCTTGGGTCTTGGGTGACGTGCGACCAGATTTCCGGCTGGCCCTCAAAGGCGGAAGAGGGGAGATCCGCCAGGGTGGTGTAGAGATTGGAGCAGGCACGGGCTACGGTGGCATCGATAAGCGGTGTTTCACTGTAATCAATCTGCTGCAGGATGAGCTCATTGATGGCAGCGATGGCGAGCTTCGGGGCGGCCTCGCCGGGCAATAAGTCCAAAACGGTGGCGAAGTACTCCTGGGCATCGACGTAATCATCGTGCAAGAGCTCCGTAATGCCGGCGTACCACTGGTAGCGCCAGTCCCGGCCCAGGCGGTCCTCGATGGAGCCCAACCACTGGCGCGCCTCGTCGGTATAACCCAGGTCGATCATGGAGCGCACCACGCCGAGGGGAATCTCGGCGGAATGCTCGTATTCCGGGGTGCGCATGGCCTGGCGCAGGGTCTCAAGTGCTTCCTGCGGCTCGGCATACGAGGTACCTTGTAGCAGGCTGGCGCCGACATCGTCGCGGTCTACCAGGGGCGTCGGCAAGGCAGAGACGACCTCAGGGGCGGTGATTTGGATGGTGCGATCGATGCCATCGATAAGCTGATCCGTGCGAAAGACCAGGTGTTTGGTGCCAAAGGTGGTACGTTGCGGCGAGAAGAGCGAGTGCTGGGAGGGGTACTGGCGGCCGTCGCGGATGGCGAGCACCTCGCGCAGCACGCCGTAGAGCTGGGTGCGCAGCTCCTTGATGGAGCTAAACCGGCGCTGCGGGTCGCGGTGGGTGGCGCGCAGCAGCAGGCGGTAGAGGGAGAGGAAGCGGCGCAGCTCCGGCTCCTTGGACGGGTTGGGGATGCCGGGGAGGAAGACACCGTCCTCGCTGGGGAGCTTGAGACACAGCGCCGCCAGGGTGCGGCCGATGGTATAGATATCGCTGGCGATGGATGGACCCCTGGAGGCGACCTCCGGGGCCTGAAAGCCCTGGGTACCGTAGATAAACCCGAAGGCCCCGATGCCGGAGACCGCACCCAGGTCAATGAGCTTGACCTGGTCCTCAGTGACGATGATGTTATCCGGCTTCAGGTCGTTATAGACCACGCCGCGCGAGTGCAGGTACTCCAGCGCCGGCAGGATTTCCAGGATATAGCCAATGGCAATGTCAACGGGAAGCAGCTCGTTGGGCTGCTTTTTGCGCCTGTTTCTTAGCGATGGCCCGCCCACGTACTCCATGACTATGAATCCACCAGGCACGCGCTCATCGTCGATGAAGTTAAAAATCTTGACGATGCCCGGGTGAGTAATGTCTGCCAGAAACTCGCGCTCGGCCTCGGCAGCGGCCGTCTCATCGGCGGATTTTTGGGCCTGCATGCCCTTGAGCACCACCACGCGCCCGGAGACGTAGTGGTCATTGGCCAGGTAAATCCAGCCCATGCCGCCGTGGGCGATGACGCCGAGGATTTCGTATTGCTCTGCCACCATATCGCCCGGTTCTAGCTGCGGTGGCGGGACCTTTTTGCCCTTGATCTTTTCTTTGGGATCGATGAGGGCGGTGGTGGGATCGGCCGGGGTGATAAACGGCAGGCGCACCATGCCATCAGCAACCGGCCGCTCGGTGCGCTGGGTACCGCGGCGCTCGCGGAAGGTATCGATGGCCTGCTGGCGCGAACGTTCCGAGGACTTTTCCTGGGCCGTTTTCTCATCGCGTTCGCTTTCGCGCTGGGCACGGATATTTTCTAGGTCCGCGAGCAGGCTGGAGAGGTGATCCGGGTCGATGGATCCGTCGTCGTCTTCATCGTCATCGACAAAGGGATCGAAGGCCACCGCAGAAGTTCCCGGATCTCCGCGGTGCTCGATGGGCTCGCTGGCGAACGGGTCATACGCCACGGCCGCCGTGCCCACTCCGCCGGTTTCGCCGTCATCGTCGCTCTCATCGGTGTCGTTGCCGTTCCGCGCGCCCTGAGCTGAGGCGCCCTGGCCCGCTGTGGCCCGGTCAGCAGCGTTTGGGCCCGCACCGTTTGGGCCAGTCGTACTGCCGTCCGCTGTACGCCTACCCGTGGCCTCCGTATTCGGGAAGGCAGCGGCAGGGGCCGTGCCGGGAACCTGCGCTGCGGCGGTATCAACGTCAGCTTCGCTAGTGCCTTTATTTCTCTTGCCAGCGTTATGAGTGGTGGCAGCCGTATCGGCGCCGGTGCTGCGGTTGGCAGCGTTGGGGCGAGCAGCGGCGGTATCCGGACCAGCGGGGTCGGCGGCGTCGGCTGTACTGGCTGCGTCAGGGGAGTCGGCAGCGCCGAGATCGCGGTCCTGGCTGCGGTCTTGGTCAGGTTCTTGGCCGTGGTCAGCGTCGCGGTAAGAAGACTTGGTGGGCTTTCGGAATTGGCGTTGGGTATCGAGGTTTTCGGGCTCTAGGTATTCGAGCTCGTCTTCGCTGAAATTCGGGTTATGCTTCATGACTTATCTTCCTCGATGTATGTACCCGACGGCAGGGTGGGCTCGTCTAGGTAAGCGCCGAGCCACGTATCAAAGATGTCGGACCACGTCCCGTCGCGGCGGATGCGCTCCAAGGTGGAATTGACCTGGCGCAGCAGCGGGCGGGTGTCATGATCCTTGCTGGGGCGGCGCGCGGCAACGCCGTAGTTCTCGGTCTTTAGGGGCTCGCCCACGATGGAGGTATAGGAATCCTGCGCGGCCATGCCGGAGAGCAGGGCATCATCAACCACCACGCCATCGGCCTGGTTGAGCTGCAGCGCCATGAGGCAATCGCCCCAGGAGCGGGTGATGAGGATATCGGACTTGGGGGCGCGCTCGCGGATGGTATCCAGCGCGGTGGAACCGCGCACCCCGCAGAGCCTTTTGTCTTCCGCATCATCGATGGAATTCATCCCGGAGCTGGTGAGCACCAGCATGCGGGTCTGCGTGGTCATATAGGGAATGGAAAAGGCTACTTCCTTCTCGCGTTCGGGGCTAATGGTCATGGTGCGCACGATGATATCGACGCTGCCATTATCCAGCGCGGCGGTGCGGTCAGAGGATTCGACGAAACGGAAATCCACCTTATTGGGATCGCCGAAGATATCGCGGGCAATCTCGTGGGCGATATCGACCTCGAAGCCGCGGACATCGCCGGAGGCGGCATCGCGGTAGCTCAGCAGGTTATTGGAGCGGTCTACGCCCACGATAAGGCGCCCGCGCTTGACGATGTCCGGCACCCGCTCCTTCGCCGTTTTGCCATCCGGCCGGTAGGTGCCTTTGAGTTCGGTATCGTCTTCCTTCTTGGGTGTGGTGCTGCCGGCTTCTTCTATGGCGGAGCCCTCTGGCAGCGGCGGTCCGGGGCTGGCATCGAGTGCCTGTTGTTCGGGCGATTCCAGCGGGGGAGCGGAGCGAATATCGCAGCCGGCCAGCGCGAGGACACTGCAGGTGGCAATGATGGCGGTAAGGGGTGCTCGGTAGCGCATTAGAGGTACTCCTGCAGTCGGGGACGAATGCCCAGCCACACCGCGAAGATGGCGCACAGGGTGAGCAGGAAGACGGCGGAGGAGACCGCGGTCATGGCGGTTAGCCCGCGCTCCAAGTAGGTGCGCATGGCGATGCGCGCCTGGCCGATGAGTTCCGAAAGCTCGCTATCGAGCTCATTAAAGGACTGCGCGGCGGTGGTTTCGCCATCCTCAGGATCCGTGATGGTGGCCTGGTAGACCGCCTCATCGTAGTCGCCCTCGCTCAGCGCCTCCATGAGTTTTTCGTGCGAGTCTTGCCACTTTTCGGTGGCGGCGCGGGCGCTGTGGATGAGCTCGGGATCGTTGACCTCGACGTCATCATCATGCAGCGCGCTTTCATAATCCCCCAGCGCCTTTTCAATGGAATCTACCGATCCGGAAAAGCGCTCGAGCGTATCCTCCTCGGAGGAGCGCAGCACCAGCGCGAGGGTTTCTGAGGTGCGCGCCTGCTGGGCCTCAATGCGCGAGGCCGTCAGCGAATCCCACGGGCGCGAGGCCGTTTCAAAGCCCTGATGGCCGGTGGACCAGGTGGCCAAATTAGACAGCGCGACCCAGAAAATGGCCAAGAAGAGCAGCACCGTTGCGGTTAAAAAGCCGCGGTTAAAGCGGCGGCGGGTCTGGCGCCACAGCCACCACTGCGCCACGATGAGGAAGAAGACCGCGGCTAAAAGGCCAGAGAGCGGCACCCACTGCGGCGAGGTGAGCTTTTGCTGCTCCTGGTTGACCTTTGCGGTGGTCAGCTGGAAAAGCTCAGAGGCCGCCGGCAGGATGTGCTCGCGCATGAGCGAGGAGGCATTGGACATATACGAGTTAGCCACGGCGTTGCCGGCGCGGTGGTTTGAGCGCGCCTTTTCAATCATGGCGGTATAAATGGGCAGCTCGCGCTGGATGAAGGTAACGAGATCGCGCACGCGGGCATCGTCAGGCGTGGTGCCCAGCACGGATTCGGTCGCGGCAATGGAGGCGGCATCGATCGCATCGTTATAGCGCTCGCGGTTGCCCTCTGATTCCACGCCGGCCTGCACGAATCCGGTGGTGGCGATGGTATCTGCCACCGAAAGGGAGCTATAGAGGTGGTGGGCCGCATTGGACATCGGCTCGGTGGTATTAAGCAGCTCGTCGAGGTCGGAGTGGCGGGCGGCGGAAGACTGGGACATCGATAAGCCGGCGGCTCCCAACGCCACCGTGAGGATCAGGGTGACGGTAAAAAGCTTGCCTGGGGTGGTGGAGGCGAAGTAATAAAACCGCCGCAGCAGGCGCGCCGGGCCCGCAAACCATTCCATGGCGCGGTGGGTGAGCCCGCTTAGGGCCGGGCGAGAGGGTGCGGTAACCTCATCCAGCCAGTGATCGCTGGGGTGAGCGTCCTCTTCGCGCTCTGACTCTACCCGCACTGCCTGCTCAGTCATTTACTTAGAATAACGCCCCCAGTGTGCTGGGCGCCACCATTTACCCGCGTGTGTGGCTAGGATAGAAAATATGCATAACCCTCACAGTGGAGACGGCTGGGCGGCGGGCCCCAGTGGCATTCGCGTATGGGGAAAATTCGGTGCCGCCGGCCTCTTCCTCGTCGCCGGGCGCGAGGTGCTGCTGCAACACCGCGCCGCGTGGACCAATAACGGCAATACCTGGGGGATTCCCGGCGGCGCGCGGGACTTGCAAGAAACACCCACCCAGGCCGCGCTGCGGGAAACGCACGAGGAATGCGCCATCGCGCCTGCCGATGTCGAGGTGCTCGACACCCAAATAACGGCCGGGCCCTATCCTCCCGCGGGGGATTTGCCGGGGGAATGGACCTATACCACCGTGTTAGCGCGCACCCGCAGCGGCCTGCGCCTGCCCACCACCGCCAACGAGGAATCGCACGAGCTGCGCTGGGTAGGCCTGGATGAGGTGGAAAACCTGCCGCTTATCGTGCCATTTCGCCACGCCTTTCCCGCCCTGCGGCAGCGGGTGGAAAAACTGTACCGGTAAAGTATCCAAAATTATGGCACTGTAGTGCTCATGATTGAAGTACAGGGACTGACTAAGGATTACGGGTCTGTCCGCGCGGTTGAGGATCTCACCTTTCAGGTAAAGCCCGGTGTGGTCACCGGCTTCTTGGGGCCCAATGGTGCCGGCAAATCCACCACCATGCGGATGATCGTGGGCTTGGACGAGCCCACGGCGGGCGAGATTCGCGTAAACGGCAAACCCTACCGCGACTTGGAGCACCCGCTGCGCGAGGTGGGCGCGCTTTTGGATGCGAAGGCGGTACATCCCAACCGCACGGCCGCGAATCACCTGAAGTGGATGGCGGCGGCCAATGGCATTCCCGCCTCCCGCGTTGATGAGGTGCTGGGGCTGGTGGGGCTTTCCGATGTCGCCGGTAAGAAAGCCGGCGGCTTTTCCCTCGGCATGGGCCAGCGCTTGGGCCTTGCGGGCGCCCTATTGGGCGATCCGGGAATCCTCATCCTGGATGAGCCAGTCAACGGCCTAGATCCGGAAGGTATCCGCTGGGTGCGCCAGCTCGTGCGCGCGCTGGCTGCAGAAGGGCGCACCATTTTGATTTCCTCCCACCTCTTGTCCGAGATGGCCCAGACCGCGGATCACCTCGTGGTCATTGGCAAGGGGAAGATGGTTGCGGATAAGCCCACCCACGAGTTCGTCCGCGGCCACTCGCAGTCCTTGGTGTATGTGCGCTCGAACCACCTCCCGGAATTCGGTGAAGCCCTAAAGAAGGAGGGCGTTTCCTTTACCGAATCGAAGGACGAGGAGGGCCGCCCGCGGCTCGAGGTCATCAACCAGACCCCCGAGTTCGTGGGCGAGCTGGCTTATTCCACTGGGGTGCCGCTGCACGAGCTCACCCTGAAAAGCGCTTCGCTGGAGGATGCCTTCATGGATCTCACTGGCGATGCCGTGCAGTATCACGCAGGCACGCCTGGTGCCTCGGGCGCGCAGGCAGGTCAGTCGGGCCAGGCAGGCCAGCCCGGTCAGTCCGGTGGGTCCGCCCGCCCCAACGAGCAGGAGGTTTAATCCGCCATGTTGAATATCTTGAAATCCGAGTGGATTAAGCTGCGCACCACCCGCTCCTTTTGGTGGACCACCGCGCTATTCCTCCTATTTTCGTGGGGTTGGGCCGGTGTCACCGCTGCGTTTATGGAGCCACTCGATCCGGAAGCCGTTGATATGGGCTTCCAGCTTATTAGTCCCGAGTTCACCATCGTATTCTTGGGGACCCTAGGCCTGCCGGTGCTGATGATTCAGGCCATCATGCTGGTGACCACGGAATACCGCTTCGGCACCCAGTCCATTACCTTCATGGCCTCCCCGCGGCGCTGGAGCGTGGCCGTGGCCAAGCTGGTCTTATACGCGGTCATCGCGGCCGTACTGACCTTCATTGGTGTGGTGGGCGCGTACCTGCTTACGGATCTGTTTGCCGATAGCTCCATTTCCGCCACCTTCGACCCCTGGAACGATGAAGTCGGCCGCGAGCAGCTGTGGAAGTACCCACTGGCCGGGGGCCTCCTGGTGGCCTTTGCCCAAGGCATCGGCATGCTCATTCGCCAGACCGCGGGCTCTGTGGCGCTGGGCCTTATTTTGTACTTGGGTGTGGATCAAATCGTCAGCATGATGCCCGTGGTAGGCGATAAGATTGGTAGCTACATGCCCTTTACCGCTTTCCAGAACTGGCTATTCAATACCCCAGTGGATAACGCACTGTGGACCGAGGCTGCAGGCAGCGGCATCGTATTCTTCATCTGGGCCGCGGTGTTGTGGGCCCTTGGCGTGCTAGTACTGCACAAGCGCGATGCTTAGGCGAGGATATCGTGTTTGTAGAGAGGAAGCTTTAATTAATCTGTGAACCCTCCGGGCGAAGTTATTCGGGTTCGTCCAGTGTGGGTAGGTCTGTTGTTTGAGACCTGACTGGTAACCGGCTGATTGTGATCAGCCGGTTATTTTTATTGGTGGTTAATGGCTGCCTCAGCAAACAGCCTTTCCAGGCGGGAGAATATTTGAGAGCCCTATGGATGCGCGCATATCGTAAATTAAACTCTAAACGCCTTTAAATATAATTATATTTTATCGGAAATGCGGTTTAAATATTGTCTATGTACTGACAATATTTTTCTTTTGCGTTAGGGTTGGAGGTGAAGAAAAAGAAATTGTGTAGAGCAATTTAGTCAAGTTTATCCGAGGGAGTGATAAAAGTGTCCGACGAAATGCTTCCTGATTCTGTTGAGAAGTTTGTAGCCCCGACCATCGCGGGTGCCGCATTAGTGGGAGGAGGGGTAGCCGCAACTACCCCTCCAGCTAAGGCACAAGGACCTATCGGTAACGCTGCTGAAGTAGTTAGCCACATGAAGCCCGATGGGGCCCGTGCGCACTCTATTGTTAACGAAGTCAATGCAGCAAGGGCGGATCATGGTTTAAATCCCGTGACAGAAAACCCTGCGTTAAACAATATCGCTCAAGACTGGGCCGACCATTTGGTGGGAACAGGGGATTTGCAGCATCGGCCAAATCACTGGGAAACCTATCCGGATAGTATTCCTGCCGGTGGCGAAAACGTCCTTCAAGCATGGGACGATTTCGCAGATGCGAAGCTGGTGAATATGTGGCTGAATTCTCCCAGCCACAGGAAGATTTTGCTGGACCCAGAAGCGAAAACGGTTGGCACGGGCATTGCCGTTGGCGCGAACGGTGAGCTTTTTGCCGTACAGAATTTTGGACGTTAAAGAAGTTCCTTTTGTAATCCTCTTCGGAATAGGAGCGATATGATCACTCTTGTATTCCCTAAGCTTTTGATACGCTCTCGCGCATAGGCAATGTCAAAATCTAGGATCAGGCTTTACAGTAAAAAGCAATAGACAAGAGGGAAATCTGCGGAGAATTCGGCGTATCTTTCGCAATTAGTTCCAATAATTAACGCCGATCCGGAGTCAATTAAGTGGACTACAAACTCATCTCTGCGGTAATGCCGTGCGCGGTTCAACGCGGGATGTTCTACTTTGGCTCTACAACAGAAGGCTTGTTTTAGATATCCTATGAGCGGACTATTGGGGCATCGGCAAGCAAAGCTTATTGCAGTGCCGAGGTCAGCCGCATGACGTTATCGACGTAGCGGCGGACAAAACCGCGCTGGTTCCACTCCTCTAGGGTGAGCTCGTGGCAGACCGCGCGGTAATTGGCGGCGAGCTGGTTGAACTGGGCGAGGAGATCGCCTTTGGCCACGAGCATGGTGGTCTCATAGTTGAGACCGAAGGAGCGCGGGTCCATATTGGATGAGCCGAACATGCACAGCGGATTGAACTCCTGGTCATCCGGATCCGTGATGATGAACTTGGAGTGCAAGACGTAGGGGTAGGGGAATTGGTAGATATGCACCCCGGCCTCAAGTAGCGCTTGGTAATACGAGGACTGAGCGTGGTTGACCATGAATTGGTCCGCGGTATCGGAGACATAAAGCTCCACGTCCACCCCGCGGTAGCAGGCGGTGGTGACGGCCTCTAAGAGCGATTCATCCGGCACGAAATACGGCGAGCACAGCACGAGTCGCTGCTTGGCGTGGTGCACTAGGGAGTTAAACATGCGCAGGTTGGGCTCGGTGGTATAGCCGGGGCCGGATGGGATCATCTGCAGGTAGTTGGCATCGACGGTTTGGGCATCATCATACGGCAGCTCATCTAGCGGGAGGTTCTCGCCGGATTCGGTGTACCAATCCACCGCGAAGACCGCGGTCATGGCGGTGACGATGGGGCCAGACAGTTCCACCATGTAATCGATCCAGAAGCGGTCCTTGGTTTTATATTGGCGCTTGATCAGGTTGATGGAACCGATAAAACCTACCTCGCCATCGATGATGACGAGCTTGCGGTGGTTGCGCAGATCTGGGCGGCGGAAGCGGCCCTTATGCAGCTGGATGGGCAGCATGAGGCGCCAATCCACGCCGATTTCCGTGAGCCTATCCCCCAGCGAGGAATAACCCTTGTACTTAAAACTGCCAATCTGATCCAGCAAAAGGCGAACCTTGACGCCACGGGCGGTGGCGCGGGCGAGGGCCTGGAAAAATACATCCGTGGTCTCATCCCAGGATTGGATATAGACCTCGATGGAAACGTATTTTTCGGCGCGGTCCACGGCCGCGGCGATGGAGCGAATGCATTCATTATAATCCGCATGCAGGCCCAAGTTGTGGCCAATGAGCGCCGGAAAGCCGGTCAGCTCGCGGTTGAGTTTGATGACGGATTCCACTTCCGTCGACAGGATGTCCTTGGGATGATCCGGGGTGCGGGCGGAAATATCCTCGAGGCGTTCATTGGCTTCTTGCTGGATGCGGTGGCGGCGCCGGTTGATATACGGCGAGCCCATGAGCAAAAACAGCGGCAGGCCGATGACGGGCAGCACCAGAATGGCCAGCAACCACGCGGTGGAATTGGAGGGTCGGCGGCCTTCTGGCACGAAGCCGACGGCGATGATCTTGATGGAATAATCAATGATGAGGAAGATCAGCTGCCAGAAGCTGAGATCGAGCGACCAAGTCATTTAACGCACGGAATCGAAATCGGGCAGATCGAAATCTGCACTAAGCGGGCAGTGATCGGAGGTCTTCTCGCCGGCGCGTTCTTCCATGTCTACGCGTGCGCCGGTGATGTGCTTGGCCAGCGGCGGCGACGCGAGCTGGAAATCGATGCGCATGCCTTCGTTCTTGTGAAAGCGCATCCCCTTGTAATCAAAGTAGGTATAGCGCTGATCTTCGGTAAAACGGCGCGTGACCTCTTCGAGGCCGGCCTCCTCGAGCATCTGGAAGGCGGCGCGTTCGGGTTCGGTAACGTGCGTCTTGCCGCGGAAGGCCTCGATATCCCATACGTCCTCATCGCGCGGGGCGATATTGAAATCGCCGGTTAGAAGCAGCTTGGATTGGGCGCGGCCGGCGGCGTAGCGGGAGAGCTGGTAGAGAAAGTCCAGCTTGTAGTCATAGTGGCGGTCGGTGATCTCGCGGCCGTTGGGAATATACAGCGACCAGATTTCTACCCCGCGGATGCGCGCACCAAGCGCCCGGGCTTCACGGTTCTGGGGCTTTTCAGGGTCCTTGGAAAAACCAGGTTGGTGGGGGAATCCGGTAAAGACTTCTTCCGGTTCCTCTTTGGAAATGATGGCCACACCATTCCATTGGTTAAGCCCATGGCAGGTGACGTGGTACCCGGCATCCTCGAAGGCCTCGCGGGGGAATTTATCGTCCTTGACCTTGGTCTCTTGTAGGCACAGCACGTCGATGTCGTGCGTGTGGAGAAGATCCAGCGCCCGCTGGATGCGGGTGCGAACGGAGTTGATATTCCACGTGGTGATGCGCATGGATAATACAGTACCGCGCGGGCAATGGTCCGGACTAGTCCAGGCCGCGGCCGGCGGGCTAGGCGGACTAGCGCAGCGAGGGGCTAGTCGCGCAGCTGCGCGTAGATCTGGCGGTGCTGCTCGATGAACCCCAGCTTTTCGTAGAGGCGAATGCCGGCGGTATTAGAAGCCAAGACATCGAGGTAGGCGTGCTGCGCGCCCTGGTCGCGCCCCCAGCGCAGCATGTGCTGGCCCAATAGGGCACCCAAACCCTGGCGGCGGTGCGCGGGTGCTACCTCTACGGCGGAGTATCCCAGCCAGGCGGTGCCGTCACCGGATTCGGTGATGGTGCCGCGGGTGATGGCAACGGTCTCGCCGTCAATAACTAACCGTCCAAAGCCCATCGTGCCCTCGATGCGGGCGCGCAGGTACTCCAAGGCCTGGGCAGGCAGCGCCTGGCCGCGGAAGTGGTACATCTGCAGCCACGCGTCATCGGGTTGGTCATCGATGCGAAACTCCGCCCCGCTGGGGTGTGAGCCCGGCATCTCGGCGGGTAGGTCTGCGAGATCGCGCAGGACCATGACGAGGATTTCGGGTTCGGTCTCCCAGGTGGCATCGGCAAGCAGGCGCTCTGCGGGCTTGCCAATGCGTTCCGGGATGAGCAGGCGCACCGGGAGATCGTGGCGGCGGTAGAACTCCGTGATTTCCGCCAGCGGGACCGGGTTAAAGCCCGCGGAGGGCCCGAGCGGAACGGCGGAATTAGACCGGCCCGTCACGCCATCGCCGGCGCGCATGAGCCAGGAGCCGTCCGAAGTCCACGTGTGCTCCTTGCCGGGAAAAGCCTGGGCGGTGGCGTATTCGACGGCGCGAATATCGGAATTGCGCACCATCCGCGGCGAAAGGCGCTTGATGATTTTCAGCTGCTCAGGCGCGATCTCCACGGCCTCGAGGTCAGAGGGATAGCCGCCGACCTGCTGCGGGCGGATGACCAGTGGCTCAAGGCTGAGGACGTGGCCAATGACATCGCTGTGCACATTACCAAAATCGCGCCGGGCCACGACGCGATCGCCTACCTGCACGTCATCGGAACGAAAGATGCGAGACATGATTAATCGTCGTGCCCGAAGGGATCTTCGTCTTCACCCGGCATCCAGGTGTAGCCCGGCTCAGTCCAGCCATTGCGCTTAATGGCCTTCTTGGCCTGCCGCTTGTAGCGGCCGATGAGGGTATCGGTATAGACGTAGCCGTCGAGGTGGCCGGTCTCGTGCTGCAGGCACCGGGCAAAAAAGCCGTAGCCCTCCACGGTAATGTCGTTGCCGTGCTCGTCCTTGCCGGTCACGCGCGCCCAGTCGGCACGGCCGGTGGGAAAGCCCTCGCCCGGCACGGAGAGGCAGCCTTCGTCATCGGAGCCGTCATCGGCAGGCATGGTCTCTGGAATCTCGGAGGTCTCCAGCACCGGGTTGATAACGCACCCCTTGCGCATGCCGGCCTTGTCCGCGGGCAGCTCGGTGCCATCGGGGCCTTCGGTATCCGGGCAGTGGTAGACGAAGAGCCGCTTGCCGATGCCCACCTGGTTCGCAGCCAAGCCCACGCCATGGGCAACTTCCATGGTCTCGTACATGTCCGCGATGAGTTGTTGCATCTCTGGGCTGGAAATCTCGGATTCTTCCACCGGCGTGGTGGGCTGATGAAGCACGGGGTCGCCGTGGATAACGATGGGGCGAATAGTCATGCTTTACAGTTTAGGCATGAACCCCTTGTCTGACCTAGACGCCGCCATCTTAGATTTTGAGGAAGCCGCCCCGCGCAGCATTGGCCGCAAGGAAGAGGCCATTCGTGCGCAGCTGGATATCTCGCCGGTGCGCTATCACCAACGGCTGAACCTGCTTCTTGATGTCCCTGCTGCCGCCGAATCCCATCCCCTCTTGGTGGCGCGGCTGAAGCGCCTGCGGGAGGAGCGTGAAAATACGCGGCGCGCCGCGCGGGGAAATACCCCACCGCGTTAGAACCGGCTACTAATGTTACTGAAGTGACTAAAGAGAATCCGGATAATCTATACGACCAGCAATTCGACGACGCCGCTGGCGATGCCGCCGCGGCCGATTACGGCGATGCTTATTATGACGACGCCTACGACGACGCTGCTGCCGCTGGCGCTGCAGGTGCCGGAGCAGGAGCCGCTGCGGCCGGAACCGGCGGCGGTGGGGGAGGCGCCCACGCTAAGAAGGGCGGTTTACCACTGCGCGGGCTTGCGATGGTGTTGATCGCCGTGGCCGTGATGCTCGGCCTGTGGGGCCTTTATGCCATGACCTCAGAAGACGACGATTCGACCGTAGCTTCTGATTCCGAGCAGTCGAAGTCAGACGGTTCAGCTAATGGAGGCCAGGAGGGCAATGGCGCCGGGGGTCCTGCCGCGGATGGCGCGCGCGACGATGGCTCCCGCGACGGGGCCAATAACCAACCGCCGCGCGAAGGCGAGGGCGATAACGCGCACCCGAACGGCGACGCCAAGGACGAGGCCAACCGCGATGCGGGCCGCGAGGACGGTGCGCGCGGCGAAGATTCCGACCGCGCCGGGGATGCAGCCCGGGCCGGCGGCAACGACGCGCCGTCCGCTGCGCGCGACCGCAATGACATTAAGGTCAGCGTGCTCAATAACTCCGGTGAATCCGATAAGGCCAAAAACGAAGCAGATGTGTTGAAGGACGGTGGCTTCAAGGTGGGCTATGTGGGCAACCTGCCAGGCGACGTGTTGACCGTGCCCAAGACCACCGTCTTCTACCCAGAAGGCGATGCCTCCGCAGAGTCCCTGGCCAGGGAAGTTGCCGCGCGCTATCAGGCAGAAGTCAAGCCTATGAATAGGGACCTTCCCAAGGAAGCCACCGAGGACGGAGCCGTCGTGGTCGCCCTCGCAGTCCCACAGGCCTAAATAAAATTCATGGAATATTACCGCCTACCCGTTAAGCTGGACAGGTGAAGATTCCGGCAGAAGTATTTGCTCGTTCCCCCGAGCCCACGCTCGGGGTGGAATGGGAAGTCGCGCTCGTGGACCGTGACTCGCGCGATCTCGTCCCGCGCGGGGCTGAGCTCATTGATCTCGCTACTGCCGCCCACCCCGATATTCACGTGGAAAAAGAATTCCTACAGAATACGGTGGAACTAGTCACGGGCATTTGCTCCACGGTGCCGGAAGCCATTGCGGAGTTAGAAACTTCGTTGGCCGCCGTGGAAGAAGCCGCGGCCAAGCTCGGCATCGACGTGTGGGCCTCTGGTGGGCACCCGTTTACGGATTTCCGGGAAAACCCGCTTTCAGATAAACCCAGCTATCAAGAGATCATCGCTCGCACCCAGTATTGGGGAAAGCAGATGCTGTTGTGGGGTACCCACGTCCACGTTGGCATCAGCCACGAGGACCGCGTCTGGCCCATCATCAATGCGCTGATGACGAAGTACCCCCACCTTTTGGCCATTTCTGCATGCTCGCCGGGGTGGGAAGGATTGGATACGGGCTACGCCTCCAACCGCACGATGCTCTATCAACAGCTGCCTACCGCTGGCATGCCCTACCAGTTCTTCACGTGGGATGAGTGGCAGTCCTATATGCGGGATCAGGCGATTTCCGGGGTCATCAATCGCACCGGCTCAATGCACTTTGATATCCGCCCGGCCTCGAAGTGGGGCACCGTAGAGGTCCGTGTATCTGATGCCACCTCGAACCTGCGAGAGCTATCCGCCGTCGTCGCGCTAACGCACTGCTTGGTCGTGCATTATGACCGCATGATTGATGCCGGCGAGGAGTTACCCGTTTTGCAGCCGTGGCACGTGGCGGAAAATAAGTGGCGCGGGGCGCGCTACGGCATGGATGCCCTCGTTATTACCTCGCGCGATACGGACGAGGCCTGGGTCAAAGATGAATTGGCGCAGATGGTAGAAGAACTAACGCCCTTAGCCCGCGAGTTAGGCTGCACGGAAGAACTGGCCTTGGTGCACGAAATCATCGACGGCGGCGCCGGATACGAACGCCAACGCCGCCTCTTCCAAGAAACCGGCAGCTGGCGCGATGTCGTCGAAGAAACCTGCCGCGAGCTTCACACCTTCCGGCCGGTGCGCTAATTAGCTAACCGATCGCCGACTGGGCCTGCGCACTCAGTGATCGCACGCCTAGAGCCGCACTGGAAGTAGCTGGGCGCGGCCGACGCGGCGGCGCGGAGATGACTGCTGCACCCCACGGCGGCGTGCTGCTAGTCGTTATCGAGGGCGTGGCGGCCACCGTAGGACGGAGGAGCCGGAATATCGGTATAGCCCTCGGTGGACGGAAACTCGCGGGTTTCAGGGTTAAATACCGGGAACTGTGCGGTTTCGTCGGTAGTGGCAGCACCCCGTGCGGCAGCGCCAGACGTAGGTGCACCAGATGCGGGAGCGCCGGTTGCCTGAGTGTGCTGCGGCTGAGCAGCACGCTGTGCTGCGTGCCGTCCGCTGGGGGCGTCTTCCTCGCTGGGCTGGGTGCCAGGGATAAATCCCCACAGCGCATAAAAGGCGATGTAGAGGATGCCGGAGCCGGTGAAAAAGAGCAGAGCCCAAGGCTGGAAGTCCACATGGTTCAGAGAGCGGTTGGAGGCTTCGAGCCAGAAAGCTGCGGAGACAAAGGGCAGGAGCACCACGCACATGGCCGCGAAGGAAATGAGTGCTGTTACTTGCGCGCCGATAACACCGCGCAAACGCTTGCCCAGTGCCTGGTTGACGGAGATGAGAACCACGATAGCCAGCGGGAAGATCCAGACCCAGTGGTGGTACCAGGAAAAGGGCGAGACCAAGCATGCGCTAATGCCGGCAATGGACATGGCGGCGGAGTTATTCTTGTGCTTCATCGCGGTGCGCAGGGCCAGGCAGGTCAAGACGAAGACGACCGCGACAGCGGCGAGCCACATCCAACCGCCGTCGATGCCCCAGGCGCGCACCATGACCGAGCGAATAGATTGCGCACCAGGGTTGGTGTGTTCACCCACGCGGGAGGAATTAAAGATGGCATCGGTCCAGAACACCCCGGCATCCGGAATGGTGACGAAACCAATCGCAACGGTCACCGCGAAGGTAAGGACGGAGATAACCGCCTGCCACCAGCGCCTCTGGAAAAGGAGCACTAAGCCCATAAAGGCTGGGGTGAGCTTCAAGCCTGCGGCGAGGCCGATGCCAATTCCTGGCAGTGCCCACTTCTTTGGAATGACGTCGAGGGCAACCAAGAACATCAAAAAGACGTTGATCTGGCCGTAGAACAAGGTGCCGTACATCGGCTCTACAGCCGGGGCGCACAGCACCAGCAGGATGGCAACCACCCAGGTAAACGGCGAAAGTTTAAGGCCGCGCTCGTGGAAGACCATGAGGATGACGGCCAATAAGGCAAGGATGGTGCCGCCTTGCCAGAGGATGATAAGGGGGTCATCGGCAAGCGCGGAAATCCACTTGAACAGCGTGCCGGCAAAGGGAGGATAGGTAAAAGGAAGATCGCCAATATAGGCATTGTCATAAAGATTGGCGCCATCAGCCACCTCGCCGCCGGCGAGCCAGTAAATCTTCAAATCCAGCGGCACGCGCCAGATGAAGGCATTGGGGCCGTCGTATTTGCTATAGCGGGAGATGCTGAAAATAAAGAAGGCAACCAAAAGGGCGGCCAGAGTAGGCAGTCCGTAGAGCTTTTTCACGGTTAAAGGTGCCTCCTATTTGCGGCGCAGCGAACGGCCGGCGGGGCGGTCATTGCGCGACATCGATTCCTCGGAACCATACAGGCCTTCACGGCGTGCAATGCGTGAGGTGCGCTGCGCGGTTACCGGGCTGGTAAACATCGCAAACAGTACCAGCAAAATAAGCATACCCAAATCACCACGCTCGGCCATACTGAAAGATTCCGCGCCAGTAATTCGGATGAACGCACCCATGATGGTGAGGATGAGCCCGGTGGTCTGCGGCTTGCTCACGGCGTGGACGCGGGACATCGTGTCCTTAAAGCGCGCCAAGCCAATGGCGGCGGCGAGGATGAGCAGGCTGCCGCTGATGACGAGGATGAGCGAGAGGATATCGGCGATTAGAGACCAACTCATTGGTTATCCCTCTTCCTAAACCTGGTAACAGACACGGTGGAGATGAAGCCGAGCAGCGCGATGACCAGCATGGCCGAGACCACGGAGGTATCTAGCGACCAGCACATATAGGTCGCCAGCGCGCATTGGAACATGGCGGTAAAACCGTCCATTCCCACCAGCCGGTCGAGGGAGTTGGGCCCGGTGATAATGCGCCAGACGGTAATTAATACGGAGACCCACAGCAAGAATGCGGGAACCAGCAGGATGGCATGATAGATCTGCGGATCCATTATGGGTGGCTCCTTTCAAAGATCTCGATCATGGAAGATTCTAGACGGGACACGGCATCGATTTCGCGCTGGATCTGCGCCTCATCCCGAGCATCCAGGATGTGGATGGTGATCATGCGATTGGCGATGTCAATGTCTGTCACCGTTCCACCCGGCTGCAGGTTGTACAGGGTCACCGCAAGGGAGAGAATGAACTCATTTTCCAGGCGCATCGGCAATTCCAGGATGGCGGTTTTAGGCAGCGGCTGCGGCCGGGAGGCCAGCCAGCCCACCTTGAGGGAGGCATAAAACAGCTCCCAGAACCAGCGCAGCATGTAGCGCAGGAATTTGCCCCACGCGACCTCGACGCCGGCAATCGGCATCGCCGGCAGCGGCAGGGCGAAGACGATGACCAGGGCGACGAGGAGGCCGCCGACGACATTGCCCACCGTGATTTCACCCATGAGCATGCACCACATGACCGTGATCCAGACGGTAAACCACGGCCGGAATCGGTAGCGCACACCGGCAAAGCGGCTCTTAGTCATCGCGGGCCTCCTTCTTTACTGGGGTAGGGCTTTCTGGGGCCTCCGATTTCGCCGGTGCGTCCGAGCTTGGCTTCTCCTTGTCGCCGGATTCCGGATCGTGCGCCGGGCCGGGTTCGGGCAGCAGGTGGCTGCGCTCCTTGTAGGAGTCCGCGCCGCCTTCGTAGCGGTCCTTCTGGTCAAGGTGCCGGGTGGGGTTATCTGCATTTTCGCCCAGTACGGCGTACTGATAAATGGAGGTATCCTGCGCGGATTCGGCCGCGCGGGAGGTGACACCGGAAATCGGGCCAGCCAGGAAGGTAATCGAGGTCGAGGCGATGACCAGCAGCGCCGTGGCGCCTACCATGCCGAACGGCACGCGGCCGACATCCTGGCGGGAGGAAAATTCGACCTCATCGGTGATATCAGACAGCGGGGCCGGGCGGGCCAGGGCGACATTGCCTTCGGGGGCATCGGCGCGATCGCGCTGGAAGCCCTTGGCCCAGACCAGCATCATGACGTAGAGCGTCAGCAGCGAGGTCACCAGCGCGCCGCCGATAAGCACCCACGCCAGCCAGGAGCCTTCATTGGCACCTGCCTGAATGAGGATGATCTTGCCCAGGAAGCCAGAGAACGGCGGCACGCCGCCCAGGTTGATGGCCGGGATGAAATACAGCACGGCGATAAGCGGGGCGGAATACATCAGCGAACCCAGGCGCCGCAGCGAGGACGTACCGGCTTGGCGCTCGATAAGGCCGACGACCAAGAAGAGCGCGGTCTGCACCAAAATGTGGTGGATGGCGTAGAAAATGGCGCCCGAAAGCCCCTGGGCGGTGCCCAAAGAGACGCCGAAAATCATATAGCCGATGTGGCTGACCAGCGTAAAGGAGAGCAAACGCTTAATATCGGTCTGCGCGATGGCGCCCAAGATGCCCACCAGCATGGTGGCCAGCGCCACCCACATCAGCACGGTATCGAGCCCACCATAGGTAAAAATGGACGTGCGCGCGCGGATGATCGCATACACACCGACCTTGGTCAGCAGACCGGCGAACACGGCCGTGACCAGCGAGGGCGCGGTGGGGTAGGAGTCTGGCAGCCACGCGGCCAGCGGCACCACTGCTGCCTTAATGCCAAAGGCCACGAGCAAGGTGGCGAAGATGGCGGTGCGGGTGCCTTCCGGGATGTCCTGCATGCGTTGGCCAATCTGGGCCATGTTCATGGTGCCGACGGAGGCATAGACATATGCCAGGGCCAGCAAGAAGATCATGGATGAGGCCATCGAGACCATCACATAACCCACGCCAGCGCGCACGCGGCCTGCCGATGCCCCCAAGGTCAACAGCACATACGAGGCCACGAGGAAGACCTCGAAGCCGACGTACAGGTTAAATAGGTCGCCGGCCAAAAAGGAGATATTCACGCCCATGGTCAGCAACATGTAGGTGGGCAAAAAGACCGCGACGGGTTCATCCTTGGTGCCATCGCGCACACCCTGGGAAATGGCGTACCAGATGACTGAGAACAGCACCACGGAGGAGGTAAAGAGGATCATCGTGGACAGTCGGTCCGCCACCAACGTGATGCCCACGGGTGCGTCCCAGCCGCCTATCTGCAGGGTCTGTATGCCATGGAAGTCCACTATTATGATCAGGCTCGCGTTCACCGCAGCCGTAATCAGCAGGGAGAAAAAGGCGATCTGGCGCTGCACATTCGGCATGCGGGCAAACAGCAACGAGAGCGCTGCAGCCACGGCCGGGATGATAATGGGCAGCGGGATAAGCACACCGACGTACGGGTACATCGTTTCGGCAGCTTGGTGGAATGGCTCAGTCATCTTCGGCTCCCTTCACCGGCTCCTCGAAGGATTCGGGGCCGAAATTATCGCCTTCCTTGGTGGCGCGCCCAGTGGCGGGGTCATTGGAGGCATCGTGGTCTGCGCTAGCCGCGGCATTGCCGGGCTTGGAGGCCTTGGCGGCAATCGCGGTATCTTCGGCGTCATCTTCAATGACGTCGGCGGTGCGGTAGCGGTACTGGCGGTAGGCCAAGGTAAGGATGAAGGCCGTCAGTGCCATGGAAATGACGATGGCGGTAAGGATCATCGCTTGGGTGAGAGGATCCGCAATATCGCTGCCATAAGGCTCGGCCTCGCGGCCATCGATGGGCGGTGAACCCGCAGGGCCGCCGGCCTGCAGCATGAAGAGGTTGGCGCCATTGCCCAGCAAGAGCAGCCCGAGCAGCATCTTGGTCATGGCTCGGTCGAGCAAAAGGTAGATGCCCGCAGAAACCATTACTCCGGCGGCGAGCAGGAGGAAGAGGTTGGCTTGCATTTATTTCTCCTTTCCTGCGTTGTCCCCGGAACCTGTGCCGGAAGAGCTCGTTGCGGCTGGTATCTTTTCTTTTTTCTTCTCTTGTTTTGCGCCCGCTGGGCCTTTTGCTTGGTGCTGCGCTCCCGGTTCTTCCGCGCTAGGGAACGGGCGCGGTCGCGAGCGCGCTGCTTACGCATCTCTTCTTCCTCATCCAGCTTGGCGCCGAGCGAGCTGAGCACGTAGAGCGTCAGCCCCACGACGATGAGGTAGACGCCCAAGTCAAAGACCAGCGCTGAAGGCAGCGAGACCGCGCCGATAAGCGGGATCTCGGGTGAGGTATATCCGCTGGTAAGTGGCGGGTAGCCAAAGAACATCGGTACTACCACCGCCAGGGCGGAGAAGGAGAGGCCAGCGCCCATGGTGCGCCCGGCATCGATGGGCAGGGCCTCATCGAGCTCCGCGCGGCCACCGGCCAGGTAGCGCAGGATGAGCGCGAGAGCGGCCACAAGGCCACCGGCGAAACCGCCGCCTGGCGCATTGTGCCCGGCGAAGAAGAAGTAAAACGACAGCGCCATCATGGAGGGGAAGAGCACGCGGGTGGAGACATCGATCATCAGCGAGCGGTTGAGCGCCTGCTCCGATTCCGAGCCCGCGGCCAGCCAGCGCCGACCCGTGACCTGCAGGGTAGGCCGGCGGCTGTCCCTTGAGAAGGATTGGGTGCGGTAAATCAGGGAAGCCACACCGAGCGCGGCGATGATAATGACCGTGATCTCGCCAAAGGTATCCCAGGCGCGCAGGTCCACCAGCAAGACGTTGACGGCATTGGCGCCGTGGCCAATCTCCTTGGCCAGCTCCGGCATGTACTGCGAGATGGGTTCGGCAGACCGCGCGTTGATGGCGAACATCGCCACGATGGTGACGGTCAGGCCGGTGCCAACGGATAGCCACGCGCGCAAGCGGCCCATCTTCGGGTCCTGCTTCCACTCGGTAGACGCCGGAATGCGGCGCAGCACCAGCATGAATAGCACCATGATGATGGTTTCTGTCAGCAGCTGGGTCAGCGCCAAGTCCGGGGCACCGTGGATGGCAAAGACGAAGGACAAGGAATAGCCGGTAATGCCGACGATGATGACGGCAGAGAGGCGGTTATCGGTGACCGTGGCGGCGATGGCGGCCACCATCATGATGATGGCGGCGACGACCTGCCAGGGGTTTTCTGCAACCACCATGCGGATATCCGTGAGATCACCGGTAATCAGCATCGTCAGCAGCAGCACCATCAAGGTGGCGAAGATAACGGTCAGGTTGAGCTGCAGCGAACCGCGCTGGGTAACGGCCGTGGTGCGCAGGGAGAGCTTGCGCAGGGTGGAGATGACCTTGTCGTAGACAGCGTCGGCATCACCAAGCGCGGGGTACGCAAACTGCCATTGCTCTAGGACCTGGCGGCGCCAGTGCACGATGATTCCGGCCACGATGATGATGGTGGATACGCCCAAGGTCACAGACCATCCGTGCCAGAGGGCCAGGCCGTGGTGATCGCTTGCCCCGAAGGTGGAATCGAGGTGCTGATCGATGGCCACCGAGAGCGCCTGCGGCGCGAGCCCAAGCACGATGGTCAGCGCGGTGAGCACGGCCGGGGCAAGCCACAGGCCCACGTTGACCTTGTGCATCGTGGCAACGGCCTTAGAGACGCCGTCTTTATCGTCCGGGAGGTTCTTGGTGGCAAAGGCGCCCCACAAAAAGCGCAGGGCATAGGCCATGGTGAGGATGGAGCCTGCCACATAAGCCACCAGGATCATATTGCGCGGCATACCAATGAGCAGCTCTTCGTGCATGGTGGATTCCAGCACGGCCTCCTTGGATACAAAGCCAAAGAGCGGGGGAACGCCCGCCATGGATAGGGCCGAGATAACGGCGAGGCCGTAGAGGAAGGGCTGCCTGCGGCCAAGTCCGGATAGCTTCGTAATATCGCGCGTGCCGGAGCAGTGATCGATGGCGCCGACCACCATGAATAGTGCAGCCTTAAAGAGTGAGTGGGCAAAGGTCAGCGCCAGGCCCGCCTGCATGGCTTCCCGGGAGCCAACCGCCACGATGGAGGTAATAAAGCCCAGCTGGGAAACCGTGCCATAAGCCAAAATCAGCTTGAGGTCCTTTTGTTTTAGCGCCATCCAGCCGCCGAGCAGCATGGTAAATACGCCTAAGGAAATGACCACGAGGTGCCAGGTGGCTACCTCGTACATATCCGGTGCCAGGCGCGCGACCAGGTAAATTCCGGCCTTGACCATGGCCGCGGAGTGCAGGTACGCCGAGACCGGGGTTGGCGCTGCCATCGCACCCGGCAGCCAGAAGTGTGCCGGCACGATAGCGGATTTGGTGAGCGCACCGACCAGGATGAGCACGATGGCGACGGTGACGTACGGCGTTTGGGGGAAGTGATCGTATGCGCTGATTTCGCTAAACGTCCACGCCCCGGTCTGCCGGCTGAGCAGGCAGATGCCCATCAGCATGGACAGGCCGCCCATGACGGTGACCATCAGGGCCTGTTGGGCGGCGCGGCGCGAGGAGGCGCGCTCGGCATAGTAGCTGACCAATAGGTACGACAAGAGGGAGGTGATCTCCCAGAAGACGTACATGAGCAGCAGGCTATCGGAGGTCACAAGCCCAAACATGGCGGTGGCAAAGCCCACCATCTGGCTGGCGAACATGGCAAGCCGGCGGCGCGTGGAATCGAAATAGCCCCAGCAATACAGCAGGACCAAGGCGCCCATGCCTAAGATGATGAGGCTAAAGAGCCCGCCCAGGGCATCCATGCGCAGATCCACGGCGAGGTGCGCGGCCGGCATCCACTCGATGGTGTAATTCAGCGCGCCGCCGTCGCGGAAGGTGCCCCGGGCAAAGTGCGCGAGGGTCCACACGAAACCGACACCGGGAACTATTGCCAATAAACCAAAGGCTGGGCGGCCCACATTCATAATGAGCAGCGGTGCAACCACGGTGGCAACGATGAGGGCACCCAGAAGTATTAGCACGTTGGAATCTGCGCTCCTTAGGTTGTGTCAAGTTCTCAGACCCTCGTTGCCGCGGGGCGTGACGATATGCACCGGGAGCATATACACACCAAGACAGTTCGTACTCGGCCGAGTACGAACTGTCCCACTTGTGCAAGCAGCGTGGCCGGAAACGGGGTCAACTCGTCGAAATTTTACCGGTTTTTCCACAACTTCGAAAGATTATTTTTAGCGCACAGTATTATATGCCACCCGTTGCGCGCTTTTTCTACGCGTAACGCTGCAAGAAAAGCGTCTCCGCAGCGGCGACGTGCTCGATCTCGGTGGGATCGACGGACTCATTGGCGGAGTGGATGGTGCACTTGGGCTCCTCCACGCCGTAAAGCGCGATTTCCGCGTTGGGGTGTGCCTCCTGCAGCTCGGTGGTCAGCGGGATGGAGCCGCCCATGCCCTGCGCTGCGGTGTCCTTGCCATAAGCCTCGGATAGGCACTGGCCCAAAAGTGCCACGGCGGGCTTTTCCGGGTCGGTGGAAAAACCAGCATTGGCCTCCACGACCTCCGCCTTGACGTGCGCGCCCCACGGCGCGTGGTTCTTCACGTGCTCGCATACGGCCTCGCCAATGGCGCGGGCATCGGTGCCGGCCGGAACGCGCAGGTTCAGCTTGGCGGCCGCGGTAGCGGGAACGGCATTGACGGCCTCAGCCACCGGGGTAGAGGTAAAGCCGGTCACGGAAATGGCTGGGCGGGACCACACCATGTCTGCCACCGGGGTAGCGCCTTCTGGGGCCTTGGAGCCCATGATCTCGGTGCCCTCGAGCAGCTGCGCATCGCCGCGGAAGGCCTCGGCCGGGTATTCCTGGCCCTGCCAGTGGGCGCTGGTATCCACGCCATCGATGGTGGTGCGGCCGTATTCATCCGTGAGCGAATCCAGCGTGCGCATCAGCGCCTTCACCGCATCTGGGGCCGCGCCGCCAAATTGGCCGGAGTGCACGGGCGCGGCCAGGGTATTGACCTCGACCTCAATCTGCGCGCCGCCGCGCAGGGAGGTGGTCAAGGTGGGCTGGCCCACCGCGGCATTGCCGGCATCTGCAATTAGGATGGCATCGGCAGCGAAAAGCTCCGGGCGGTCCTTGATGAGCTGGGACAGGCCCTCGCCGCCGCGCTCTTCAGAGCCTTCGATGAGGTACTTCAGGTTCACCTTGGTACCGCCATTGGCCTCCAGTGCGCGCAGGGCCGCTAGGTGCATGGCCACGTTGCCCTTGCAGTCTGCGGCGCCGCGGCCGTACCAGCGGGTGGTGCCCTCGGCATCGGCGCGCTCGGTCAGGGTGAACGGATCGGATTCCCAGGCCGCGCGGTCTCCTGCGGGCACGACATCGTAGTGCGAGTACAACAGGACGGTCTTGGCGCCTTCCTCGCCCTTGCGCTCGCCCAAAATTGCGGTGGAACCATCCGCGGTGGTGATGGTTTCTACCGTTGCCCCTGCTTCTTCCAGCGCGGCCTTCACCCACTGGCTTGCGCCCCGGGCTTGGTCTTCCAAGCCCGGCTCATTGTGTACGGAATTGAATCCCACGAGCTCGCTGAGCTGGCGGAAGATGGTGTCGCGGTCGCTACGTATGCTGTCAATCATATCTGTCATGCAATCCACGGTACCTTGAGCGCTTGGGCTGCAATACAGATCCGCACGACAATTCCTATGCATTCCTGCCCGCGCTTGTCGATGCCCCACCTTCCCCACCGCGCCACCTTCCGTCGCCGCCATCCTTCCAAGGGGAAGTGCTACAGCGGTGTGCGGCGGGCAAAAGATCGCTACAGGCAAGCGCGTTGTTTCTTGCAGTAGGGGTGGGAGAGTGCCAGAATGGGCGTTAGCACTCGGACAGGATGAGTGCTAGATAAATCTCCATCGTTGTGGTTGAGGTTGGTCCACACTCACCAGCCATGCCGTCGCGGGCGTCCGCAGCGAGAAAGACGTGAGTGTCGTCCTCAATAAATCCAAGGAGCACAAACACTATGGCAAAGATTATCGCTTTTGATGAAGAGGCCCGCCGCGGCCTTGAGCGCGGCCTGAATACTCTGGCTGACGCAGTCAAGGTCACCCTCGGACCCAAGGGCCGCAACGTCGTCCTAGAAAAGTCCTGGGGCGCACCGACCATTACTAATGACGGCGTTTCCATCGCTCGCGAAATCGAACTCGAGGATGCTTACGAAAAGATCGGCGCCGAGCTGGTCAAGGAAGTTGCCAAGAAGACCGATGACGTCGCCGGCGACGGCACCACCACCGCAACCGTTCTGGCACAGGCACTCGTCCGCGAAGGCCTGCGCAACGTAGCCGCTGGTTCCAACCCAATGGGCATCAAGCGCGGCATCGAGACCGCGACCAAGAAGGTTGTGGACTCCCTGCTGTCTTCCGCAAAGGAAGTAGAAACCCAGGAGCAGATCGCTACCACCGCTGGCATTTCCGCCGCGGACCCGGCAATCGGTGAAAAGATCGCCGAGGCTATGTACACGGTGGGCAACGGTTCCGTAAACAAGGACTCCGTTATCACCGTGGAAGAGTCCAACACCTTCGGCGTAGACCTCGAGGTTACTGAGGGTATGCGCTTTGATAAGGGCTACATCTCCGGCTACTTCGCCACCGATATGGAGCGCCAGGAGGCAGTCCTGGAGGACCCATACATCCTGCTGGTCTCTTCCAAGATCTCCAATATCAAGGACCTCGTCCCGCTGCTGGAAAAGGTCATGCAGTCCGGCAAGCCGCTGCTGATCATTGCTGAGGACGTTGAGGGCGAAGCCCTGTCCACCCTCGTGGTGAACAAGATTCGCGGCACCTTCAAGTCCGCTGCCGTTAAGGCTCCGGGCTTCGGTGACCGCCGCAAGGCAACCCTGCAGGACATGGCCATCCTGACCGGCGGCCAGGTCATCTCCGAAGAGGTTGGTCTCTCCCTCGAGACCGCCGAGCTCGAGTACCTGGGCCAGGCACGCAAGGTCGTTGTCACCAAGGATGAGACCACCATTGTCCAGGGTGCTGGCACCCAAGAGCAGATCGATGGCCGCATCAAGCAGATCCGCGCCGAGATTGAGAACTCCGATTCTGATTACGACCGCGAGAAGCTGCAGGAGCGCCTGGCTAAGCTCTCCGGCGGCGTGGCCGTGCTCAAGGTCGGTGCCGCCACCGAGGTTGAGCTCAAGGAGCGCAAGCACCGCATCGAAGACGCTGTCCGCAACGCCAAGGCAGCCGTGGAAGAAGGCATCGTGGCCGGCGGTGGCGTTGCCCTGCTGCAGGCCGCTTCCGTCCTTGATTCCATCGAGGCCGAAGGCGATGAAGCCACCGGTGTAAAGATCGTCCGCGAGGCACTGTCTGCACCGCTGAAGCAGATCGCTCACAACGCTGGCCTGGAGCCTGGCGTCGTTGCAGATAAGGTCTCTGGCCTGCCTGCTGGCGAGGGCCTGAATGCCGCTACCGGTGAGTACGTCAACCTCATGGAATCCGGCATCAATGACCCGGTTAAGGTCACCCGCTCTGCACTGCAGAACGCTGCGTCCATTGCGGCACTGTTCCTGACCACCGAGGCTGTTGTGGCTGATAAGCCAGAGCCTGCCGGCTCCAACAACGCTATGCCTGACGCTGACGCTATGGGCGGCATGGGCTTCTAAGAGCCCTGCACAACGCCTAGCGCATACTGAGCTCCCGCTCTTATATGCGCCTGAGTCTGGCGAAAGCTGTGGGCCTCAGAGTATACTGAACGTACGCGGGATGCCCCTACTTAGTTCCCAAATTTCGCCGGTAGGGGCGGCCAGGGACGGATCTCTGACTTAGTGTTGTTTTATGTGCGCCTAGTAGCCGACTGGGATTTTGCCCAGTCGGCTTGTTTCGCGGTTATGGGGGTAGGCTGCTGCGGCTTCTTTAACTGAGGCGGGGTCAGGGTAATGCTTGTGATGTCGCGTCATGGCAAAGAAGACGTTGAGTTGTCGGCGAGCGAGTGCGACGAGCATAGCGTTGTGATGCTTGGCCTAACCTCGGAAAGTGGGCACCTCCGGAGGTTAGGCTCAAGTGTCGATTCGATCGCATTGATTGTGGCATTATCAGCGTCGACCACATCATGCTGCACTAGTCATTCTGGCTTATCTCCTTTTACAGGTTGGAAACCTACGCACAACCCTTAGCCACTTCCCATCTACTCAAACGGATCAATACCTAGTGCACTTCGAGTTTCGAAGAAATTACTTCCACATTATTGACTAAAAGAGCACAACAACCCTCTGTAGAATCCACTTTCCGGGCGGAGGCTAGATTGAAACTCCGCTACAGGAAAACTACTGGTAGACACTCCACTTACACGGGCGATGAGCTTAACAACGACACCCCTATTTGTGGTCAATCGAGAGAAGTTATTCCCATAAAGTTACAAAGTTAGCCTATACTGACCGCAGCGTGTCCATGTTGTTCATGTTGTTCGACATTACTTGGCCACACTCAGTCTCATCAGTACAATTTCAGCGATTGAAAAGGATTTGAAGTGGATCTGTTGCTCCAGATTAATGAAATCGTTTCTGGCCCGATAAAAGACTTGTTGGTAGAAGTCTCTGGCGGAAACTTTCCCAATATAAAGCTACCTGAGATTAATTTCCCAGAAGTCCCGCCACTGTCTTCTCCCACCTATCCGGAAAACATCAGTCTTGAAATTGGCGGTTCCTCTTTTGAAAATCTTGGCTCCTCCGAGCAGTTCAATGGTAACGGCTCTTCTGAGTTCTTCAACGATGCAGGCTCTTCCGAATTGTTGAACGATCTTGGTTCCTCTGATTTCGACCTGTTCAACGGGGATGTTTCTCCTGACTTCTTGAACGATTTCAACTCTTCCGATCTCGATCTCAGCGCACTCGGTAGCTTGCTTTAAGTCGCACCGATATGGGGATTTGCGGATGCGTGAAGCTTGAATGAAGGCATAAGCACTTCTTCTGCTTTCACTGACGATATTAAAGATAGGTCAAGTTTCAGTAGACGGAATCCGCAGGAGATGAAATCAGTGCTGGCTTGTTAAAAATACGTCCGGTTCAGTGTGAGCTGGACGTATTTTTCTCTTTTTCAGAGATGAGAACAAAACTGGGGTCAAGTAGCAGGGGGTGTTTCTATGTAGTTTGTCAATCTCGCGGGTGGGGTGGACGGGGGCGGATCCCTAACTCGGGATTTTTAGGTGTGTTGTTTT
>NZ_JBEHFT010000023.1:0-35497 GCF_040225455.1 Corynebacterium sp. KPL2838
TTCGTGCTCTCAAAGAAAACTACTCCCTACTAGTCGGTAACTGATTTCTCAGTCCAACTAATGGGGAGCAGTTCAATTCATCCAAGCCGGGAGGGGATTTACACGTCTGTGCTAGGCGGCGCCGCTACTTGATGACGGCGATGAGGTCGCCGCCTTCCACCTTGGTGGCCTGGCCAATGGCCACGCGGTCCACCACACCATCCTTGGTGGCGGAAATGGAGGCTTCCATCTTCATAGCCTCGATGACCGCGACTTGATCGCCGGCCTTGACCTCGTCGCCTGGCTCTGCCGTGGGGTTGACCACACCGGCGAACGGGGCCGCTACGTGGCCGTCGTTGGACGGGTCCGCCTTCTCCACCGTAGCCACAGTGGACTCGGCGTTTTCATCGCGCACCTTCATCGGGCGGATTTGGCCGTTGACGTTGAGCACGACATTGCGCATGCCCTTCTCATCCGGCTCACCCACAGCATCGAGGCGCACCACGATCTGCTTAAGGTCGGAGCGATCGGTGGAATCTTCTGGGAAGAAGTGCACCACCTTTTCTTCGCCTTCGGTCAGGCCGTAGAAGAAGGTCGTATCCGTCAGCGCCTCGGTATTGCCGTACTTGCGGCGGAACTCGTTGAATTCCTCGAACTGCTTGGGGAAAAGCAGGCGGTTCAGGCTCGCACGACGCTCATCCGAGTTGTCCGATTCCAAGTGCGGCTGCTCTTCTGCCGGGACATCGGTAATCTGCGCGCCGGTTTCGGCGCGACCATCGAGGACCTTATCGCGCAGTTCCGGCCAGCCACCCGGAGGGGTACCCAGCTGGCCGCGGAGGAATTGATCCACGGAATCCGGGATATCGTACTTCGTCGGGTTGGCTGCGAAGTCTTCCGGAGAAACGCCGGTGCCCACGAGGTGGAGCGCCAGGTCACCCACCACCTTGGAGGACGGGGTGACCTTGGTAGGGCGACCCAGCATCTCGTTGACGGCGGCGTAGTTATCCTCGATGACCTCGAAGCGATCCGCGAGGCCCAATGCCACAGCCTGCGCGCGCAGGTTCGACAGCTGACCACCCGGAATCTCGTGCTTGTACACCCGGCCGGTCGGGCCAGGAATGCCGTTTTCAAACGGGGCGTACAGCTGGCGCACGGCCTCCCAGTACGGCTCCAAGTCCGAGACCGCTTGCAGGTCGATTCCAGTATCGCGCTTGGAGTTGGAGAACGCGGCGATGAGCGCGGAGAGCGAAGGCTGCGACGTGGTGCCGGCCAGCGGCGCCGAGGCGCCATCGACAATATCGGCACCGGCGCGCGCCGCCGCGAAGTAGGTAGCGATCTGGCCACCGGCGGTATCGTGCGTGTGGACGTGGACCGGCAGGTCGAATTCCTTGCGCAGCGCCGTGACCAGGGTGTGCGCGGCCTCTGGGCGCAACAATCCCGCCATGTCCTTAACGGCCAGGATGTGCGCGCCGGATTCTACGATCTGTTCGGCGAACTTCAAGTAGTAATCCAAGGTGTAGAGGTCTTCCTTCGGCGAAGAAAGGTCTCCGGAATACGCCATGGCCACCTCGGCCACGGTGGTATTCGTCTCGAGCACGGCGTCGATGGCGGGGCGCATCTGGGAGACATCGTTAAGTGCATCGAAAATGCGGAAGACATCCACACCAGACTTGGCCGCTTCCTGCACGAAGGAGCGGCAGACCGAATCCGGGTACGGGGTATAACCCACGGTATTGCGCCCGCGCAGGAGCATCTGGATGTTCTGGTTCGGCATGGCCTCGCGCAGCAGATCAAGACGCACCCAGGGATCCTCGTGGAGGAAGCGCATGGCCACGTCATAGGTAGCACCGCCCCACGCCTCCACCGAGAAGAGGTCTGGGGTCAGGCGCGCCACGGCCTCTGCCGCAGACACCAAGGCGGTGCTGCGCACACGGGTAGCAAGCAGGGACTGGTGGGCATCGCGGAACGTCGTATCCGTGACCATCAAAGGCTCTTGAGCGCGAATCTTTTCCGCGTACTTCTGCGGCCCCAGCTCCAAGAGGTCATCGCGGGAACCGCGCGGGAGCGGATCTTCCGCATTGAACTTCGGCAGCTTATCAAACGGGCGCAACGCGGTGGGCCTATCACCATTGGGCTTATTCACGGTGATATCCGCGATGTAGTCCAGGATACGTCCAGACTCATCTACCGCCGGTGGCGCCTTGAGCAGATCCGGGTGCTCGGTAATGAACCCGGTATCGACACGGGTATTGACGAAGTCAGACTCATTGAGCAACGCGCGCAGGAAGCCGATATTGGTGGCCACGCCGGAGACGTGGAACTCGTTCAGCGCGCGGCGAGCGCGGTGCACAGCCTGCTCGAACGTGGTTCCGCGGCAGGTCATCTTCACCAACAGGGAGTCGAAGTTGGGCGATACCTCAGCACCCACGGAGGTCGCACCGTCCAAGCGCACACCAGCGCCACCCGGCGAGCGGTACGCAGTCAACGTACCCGTATCTGGACGGAAGCCGTTATTCGGGTCTTCGGTAGTAATGCGGCACTGCAATGCGGAGCCGGTAATGGTGATATTTTCTTGCGACAGGTTGATGTCTTCCAAAGAAGCCCCGGCGGCGATATTCATCTGTGCCTTGACGATGTCCACACCGGTAACCTCCTCGGTCACGGTGTGCTCCACCTGCACGCGGGGGTTCATCTCAATGAATACGTGGTTGCCGCGCTCATCCACGAGGAACTCCACTGTGCCGGCACCTTCATAGTTGATGTGCTCGCAGAAGTTCACGGCATCCTGGCAGATGCGCTCTCGCAGCTCCGAATCCAGCGATGGCGCGGGAGCGATTTCTACGACCTTCTGGTGGCGGCGCTGCACGGAGCAATCGCGCTCAAAAAGGTGGATGACATTGCCCTGGGAATCCGCGAGCACCTGCACCTCAATGTGTTGCGGATTAATCACCGCAGTCTCGAGGTACACGCTGCCATCGCCAAACGCCGCCTCGGCCTCGCGTGAGGCTTCTGCCGCCCGTTCGCGCAGCTCAGATTCCGATTCCACGTAGCGCATACCGCGCCCGCCACCGCCAGAGACGGCCTTGACAAAGACTGGGAAGCTGAAGTCACCGGCGTCTGCCACCAGCTTATCGATGTCCGTGGTCGGCTCCGAGTCCTGCAGCGTCGGCAGCCCTGCTTCCTTCGCAGCGTTAACCGCAGCGGATTTATCACCGGTGAGATCCAGCGTGCCCGGGGTAGGACCAATGAATTTAATGCCATTGTCCTCGCAGGCGCGGGCCAAATCGGCGCGCTCGGACAAGAAGCCGTAACCCGGATAGATAGCATCCGCCTCAGACTTCTTGGCAGCGCGGATGATTTCCTCGATATCGAGGTATGCCTTGACGGGCTGTCCCTCGTCACCAATGCGCACTGCCTCATCCGCAAAGGCGCGGTGGAAGGAGTTGCGATCTTCACGAGGATAGACGGCGACGGTCTTCGCCCCCGTTTCAAAGGCAGCGCGGAAGGCACGCACGGCGATTTCACCGCGGTTGGCTACCAAAATCTTGTCGAACGATGGAAGGGCGGAATTGGCCACTTGGGTGTTCCTTTCAACTTGGAAGACGCTGCGTTGCAACGTCCCCACTGGGGTGATCCGTCTCTCAGTTTAGAGATCAGAATAGTTTTTATCATCCCTTTTTTAAAACGGAGTTTTCTACACTCACCTGCAACTTAAACCCCGCCTAGGCGATTTCTGCCAGCCAACCAGTAATAACAGTCCTAACAATTCTGCAAAGTCTGCAAATTTCCATCCGGCAAATTTTTCGCAGTCGGTGTCGCAGTCGCAGCCGTAGTCGGTACCGGAATCGTAGGCGAAACCGATGCCGCAGCTGCAGCCATATCTGCTGCCGCAGCCGCTACATGTGCATCCTCCTATGCAATATCTGAGGCGAAAATGCGACATCTGAGGGCGCGGTTTGCTCAGTTATACCGTAGGAGGATGCACATTTGACGCAGAAGTATGCGGATATACCGCAGGAGGGATGCACAAATGCTCCCCACGCAAGCGTGGGGAGCATTTACGGTCAACTTACCCGGGTTACCCGGTCCGCCGCGGGACGAACCGCGCGGGAAGCCAAGTGTTTAGAAGGACTTCGGCGGAACGGAGCGCTGGTCTTCGCCGACGTAGGCGGACAGCGGGCGAATCAGCGAGTTGTTTTCGTTTTGCTCCACGATGTGTGCGGTCCAGCCGGTGATGCGGGCCATGACGAAGATCGGGGTGAAGAACTGAATATCGAACCCAAGGATGTGGTAAGCAGGGCCGGCCGGGAAGTCCAGGTTCGGCTTGATCTTGATCGAGGTGTTTTCCTCCATGGTCTTGGCCATGATGTCGTACATCTCGATCCACTTGGTCTGGTCGTGCTGCTCGGCAAGCTCCTTGAAGGCCGCCTCCATGGTGGGAACGCGGGAGTCGCCGTTCTTGTACACGCGGTGACCAAAGCCCATGACCAGGTCCTTATTAGCCAGCTTGTTCTTGGTCCACTCCTCTGCCTTGGCAGGATCGTCTACCTCGAGGAAGTTCTTCATGACGGCCTCGTTGGCACCGCCGTGCAGTGGTCCCTTGAGAGCGCCAATGGCGGCGACGATGGCGGAGTAGGTATCAGACATCGTGGAGGTAACCACGCGTGCCGAGAAGGTCGAGGCATTGAAGGAGTGCTCGGCATAAAGGATGAGGGACTTATCAAAGGCCTCGATATCGGCGCGGTTTAGCGCAGGGGAGCCTTCTTCATCGCCGAAGACCATCCACAGGAAGTTTTCGGCAAAGCCCTTCTTGCGGGAAGGCTCGATGTAGCCTTCACCGCGGCGGCGACGGATGTCGAGCGCGATGATGGTGGGGATCTTCGCCATGAGTTCGAGCGCGGTACGGCGGACGTGCTCGGAGTCCCTGGTGTATTCCTCCGCGTCCTGGGCCCCGATGAAGGAAATCGCCGTGCGCAGCACGTCCATGGGGTGGCAGCTTTGTGGCATGGACATGATCAGGTCAATGAGATGGCGGTCCAGGTGACGCAATGCCTTTTCACGCGCGGAGAAACGGATGAGGGATTCTTGGCCCGGCAGCTTGCCATTCCACAAGAGGTACGCAACCTCTTCGAAGGAGCAGTAGCGGGCCAGTTCTTGGACCGGGTAGCCGCGGTAGGTCAAGGAGTTGGTCTCAGGAACGACCTTGGAAACGGCAGTTTCATCAACGACGACGCCGTAGAGGCCCTTGCGGATTTCTGGGGTTTCGTTTTTCTTATCGGACATGGTCACTGGCTCCTTAGCTTTCAAAAGTGGGTTGATAGTTGTCTTTGGAATAGGTGAATACGGACTGGTCGAACTCGTTGTATTCCTGGTAGCGGACCAGCTCGTACAGGCGGGAGCGGTGCTGCATGCGCTCTAGCCACTCAGTCTGGATGCCGGTTTCCTGCAAGTCGCGCAGGAATTCTTCGGTAGCGCCCATGGCCACGCGGAAGCTGGAGACTGGCCAGATCAGAGCGTTGTATCCCAAACCGTCGAGGGTTTTCGCTGATTGCAGCTCGGTTTTTCCAAACTCCGTCATATTCGCCAAAAGCGGTGTATCCACGGCGGCGCGGAACTTTTCAAAGTCCGCGGGGGAATACAGCGCCTCGGTGAAGATGAGGTCCGCGCCGGCTTCGGCGTAGGCCTTGGCGCGGTCGATGGCGTCATCGATGCCATCGACACCGGCAGCATCGGTACGGGCGCAGATGATGAAATTAGGATCGCGACGCTCGTTGACGGCTGCGCTGATGCGGCGGACCATAACCTCCTTGTCCACCACTTCCTTGCCGTCGAGGTGCCCGCAACGCTTCGGGTTGACCTGGTCTTCTAGGTGGCAGCCGGCCAGCCCGGCATCCTCGAGCGCGGCGACGGTGCGGGCGGCGGACATGGGTTCGCCGAAGCCGGTATCGGCATCGACAAGCACGGGCAAGTCCGTAGCGCGCGCAATCTGCCCGGCGCGCTGGGCCACCTCGGTCAAGGTGGTCAGGCCAATATCGGGCAACCCCAAATCATTGGCCAACACCGCGCCCGATACGTAGACGCCGTCGAAGCCGCCGATGTCCTGGATAAGCCGGGCGGTCAGCGGGTTAAACGCGCCCGGCAGCGTGGTGATCGATCCGGATTCGATGGATTTACGGAAATTCGCGCGCTTTTCTGCGTTGCTGATTGTAGAACCAAATAGTCCAGCCATTAGAAGATTCCCTCCGGTTTCTCGGGCGCGGTGGCGAGGTGCTCATCGCTGACCCGCACGTTGAGTTCGGTTAGATCGGTGAGGTTTTCTAGGTCTTGCACGGCGGTGAGGAAGCGCTCTTGCTCGGCCTCGTCGACGACGCCATCGGCAAGCTTTTTGAACTTGGCGATGTACTGCTCGCGGGCGAAGGGGCGGGCGCCCAGCGGGTGGGCATCAGCCACGGCGCGCTCATCCTCGACGACGGTGCCGTCCTTGAAGGTGATAACGGCCTTGCCGCCGAAGGCTTTTTCCTCAAGGTCGTTGGAGTGATAGCGGCGCGTCCACTCGGGATCCTCGACGGTGGAGATCTTCTGCCAGAGCTCGATGGTCTCCGGGCGGTTGGAGCGCTCAGGGGAATAGGAGGTTTCGTGGTCCCAAACGCCATCCTCTAGCGCGACCGCGAAGATGTACATCACAGAGTGGTCCAGCGTTTCGCGGGAGGCGGACGGATCCATCTTTTGCGGATCGTTCGCTCCGGTACCGATGACGTAGTGGGTGTGGTGGGAGGTGTGCAGCACGATGGACTCGATATCCGCCGTCTTCAGGCCCTTGTCCTCCAGCGTCTTTTTCAGCGCAAAGGCCATATCGATGGGAGCCTGCGCCTGGTATTCCGCGGAGTGTTCCTTGGTGTAGGTATCCAGGATGGCGGTCTTGGCCTCACCATTTTCTGGCAGGGGCACGGTGTAGGTGCGCTCTGGCGAATGCAGCATCCAGGCGATGAACCCGTCCTCGCCCTCCCAGATAGGTGCCGGGGCGCCTTCGCCGCGCATGGTGCGGTCAACGGCCTCGATGGCCATCTTGCCTGCGAAGGCCGGCGCGTAGGCCTTCCACGAAGAAATTAGGCCCTTGCGGGACTGGCGGGTTGCCGTGGTGGTGTGCAGCGCCTGGCCGACGGCCTGGTAAATCGTGTCCTTATCCAGGCCCAACATCGTGCCAAGCCCTGCGGCTACCGATGGCCCCAAGTGCGCCACGTGGTCGATCTTGTGCTCGTGCAGGCATATGCCTTTGACCAGGTTGACCTGGATTTCGTAGCCGGTCGCGATGCCGCGAATGAGGTCGCGGCCGCTCAGACCCTTGTGCTGCGCTGCGGCAAGGAGCGGCGGAATATTATCGCCGGGGTGGGAATATTCGGCGGCGAGGAAGGTGTCGTGATAGTCCAACTCGCGAACCGCGGTGCCATTGGCCAGCGCGGCCCACTCCGCGGAATACGTGCCATCGATGCCGAAAATGGTGGAACCACCCTTGTCCACGGGGTGGGCTTCTGCCATCACTCGCGCGGATGTAACGGGGCCACGGGCAACGGAGGCCATAGCTACTGCGGCGTTGTCGATGATGCGGTTGATGATCATCTCGGTGGTTTCTTCCGGGACTTCTACGGGGTCCGCGGCCACCTCAGCCACCTTGTACGCCAGGTGCTCCTCGTACGGGAAGTCCTCGGCGGATTTATGAGTGCGTACCTCATGGTTTTTCACTAGTTGCGTCCTCCTTTATCAACAATGCGTTGCACATCACAGTAAATGCTTGCATGTGGTGCACGCTATAGGTAACGTTTGTGGAAATTAGCGGACTTCTTTTGTGAAATCTGCAAAACTTGTGATTTTCACAGCGCATGGGCAGTAAAGGAAGACGAGGACGCATGACCAAGCACTATGCGGGGGCACGGATTCACGCTTTGCGCAAGCAACGCGGTCTCACCCAGGTGGCGATGGCGAAGAAGTTGGGGTTATCCACGAGCTACCTTAACCAGTTGGAAAACGACCAGCGCCCGCTGACCGTGACCGTATTAATGCAGCTAGCCCAGCGCTTTACCGTGGACCCCAGCTACTTCGCCGAAGACCGCGATATCCATACGATTACCGAGCTCCGCCACATCTTCCCCGATGCCTCTGAGGAAGCGCTATCGGATCTCGCCTCCCGCTTTCCCGAGTTGATGCCGCGGTTTGTTGATATTGCCTCGCGCGCGCCTGCCGCAGACCCCTCCCCCTTTGAAGTGGTGCGCGATTTCTTTTATGACGCGCATAACTACATCCACGAGCTCGATGTGCTCGCAGAAGAACTCGCCGGCCAGTTGGGCGATCGCGTCCTGCGCCGCGGCCGGCTCGCCTCCCGTATGCACGAAGATCTGGGGGTTACCGTGCGCTTTTCCCGGCCCGGTCCTCGACGCAGCTTCGACCCAGACACGCGCGAACTCTCGCTACGCGATGGGCTATCTGAGGCGCAATTGGTCTTTGAAATGGCCCTGCAATACTGCCTGCTGGCCTACGGCGATATCTGTGACAACCTCGTGTCTGAACTGCCCGAAGGCGAATCCCAGGACTTGGCCACCCTGGGCCTTGCGCAGTATTTCGCAGCGGCTGTCACCATGCCCTACCAGCGCTTTCTCACAATGGCAGAAGATACCCGCTACGATATCGATCTGCTGTGGAACTACTTTGGAACCGGGTTTGAAACAACGGCGCAGCGCCTCGCCACGCTCCAGCGCCCAGGGCTGAAGGGCGTGCCCTTTTCCTTCATCCGCACCGACCGTGCGGGCAATATTTCCAAGCGGCAGTCCTCTACTGCCTTTCACTTCGCGCGCTCTGGCGGATCCTGCCCCCTGTGGGTGGTCCACCGCGCCTTTGAAACCCCGAACCGCATTACCCGGCAGGTCGCGGCCATGCCGGATGGCCACGCCTACCTGTGGATCGGGCGTTTCGTGCAGGGAACGGCCAAGTCTTGGGGTACGCCGCGCAAGGAATTCGCGGTAGGCCTAGGCTGCGATATCACCCAGGCGGATCGCATCGTCTATGCCGATGCCCTGAACCTGGACATGTCCGCCGCCACCCCGATTGGCCCAGGCTGCACGGCCTGCCCCCGCGAGTTCTGTCCGCAACGCGCCCTGCCGGAGGCAGATAGACCGATCAAAGTCGAGCTCAACCGCACTGCGGAACAGGCCTACTCCACGTTCTAGGAACGAGGTTTACTCCAAGTCATCGTGGGCCACCAAGCGGCGGGCGGCCTCGGTGATGGTGCCGGACAGCGATGGGTAGACCGCGAAAGAATCGGCCAGCTGGTTCACCGTGAGCTGGTTGGTCACCGCCATTGCAATGGGCAGGATAAGCTCGGAGGCGGTCGGTGCGACGATGACGCCACCGATCACGCGGCCGGAGGTAGCGCGGCAGAACAGCTTGACAAAACCGTGCTGCAGCGAGCGCATCTTCGCACGCGGGTTGGTATTCAGCGGCATGGTAATGGCGCGGGCGGCGACCTCACCGGCCTCGATCTCGGCCTGGGTAAAGCCAACCGCGGCGATCTCCGGGCGAGTAAAGACCGCGTTAGCCACGGTCTTCAGGCGCAGCGGCGAGACGCCTTCACCGAGCGCGTGGTACATCGCCACACGGCCCTGCATTGCGGCCACGGAGGCAAGCGGGAAAAGATCGGAGCAGTCACCGGCGGCGTAGATGCCGGCAATATTGGTGCGCGAGACGCGGTCTACCTGGATGTGCCCAGACTTCGCGGTTTCCACACCCACGTTTTCCAGCTTCAAATCCTTGGTATTCGGGACGGAACCAATGGACATGATGACGTGCGAGCCGTGAATCTCGCGCCCGTCTTGCGTGGTGACCAGCACGTTGCCGTCCTCGGTGCGGTTAACGGTTTCCACGCGGCAGTTCTTTTCCAGCTCCACGCCGCGCTCGCTCAGCACGGTTTCGAGGACGTCGGCGGCATCGGCATCATCGTGCGGCAAAATGCGATCGCGCGAGGCCACCATCGTGACCTTGACGCCCAGCTCGGCAAAGGCGGATACGAACTCGGCACCGGTGACACCGGACCCGACCACAATTAGGTGCTCCGGCAGCTCGGTGAGGTTATAGACCTGCTGCCAGGTCAGGATGCGCTCGCCATCTGGCTGGGCACCGGGCAAAATGCGTGGGGTGGCGCCGGTAGCCACCAAGACGAGGTCCGCATCGAGCGTTTCTTCGTGTCCATCCTCGTTGAATACCGCGGTGACCTTGTGCCCACCGAAGGCATCGGCCTGCTGATCCTCTGGGAAGTGCGCGCGCCCATCGATAACGCGCGCGCCCAGGGAATCCATGGTATTGCGGATATCACCGGATTGTTTAGCCGCCAAGTCTTGCACGCGCTGGTTCAGCGCACTGATGGAAAGCTGCGCCTTGCCGATGCCCTCGTTCAGCTCCATGTCATCCGCGCGGCGCAAGTCCGTTTTAATATTGGCGCCGGCAATAAAGGACTTGGAGGGAACACAGTCCAAGACCACGCTATTGCCGCCCATGCCTTGGTCTTCGATGATGGTGATTTCCGCGCCGTACTTGGCGCCAGCCAGCGCTGCCTCGTAGCCCGCCGGGCCACCGCCGATGATGACAATTCGCTTGGTCTGGTTCAACACGCAATTGCTCCTTTATAGGCTCCACTTTTAAAGTCGCCTACGAGTCTAACCCGTAGGTAACCCCAGCGCGTTAGTCCGCCTGCGCATTCTCCCCCATAAATTGCTCGACGACAGCCCCGAAAAGCTTAATGCCCACACCAATCGCCCGCTCATCCACGATGAGATCGCCCATGTGCAGATCGTGCTGCTCCCCCTCCCCGGACCAGCAGCCAAGGCGTGCCATGGAACCGGGCACCTTCTCTAAGTACCAGGAAAAGTCCTCGCCGCCGGAAGACTGCGGGGCCTGAACCACGGCCTGTGGGTCAATGGACTGTGCGGCAGAAGCGAGCATGGCGGTTGCCACGTCATCGTTAAGCACCGGCGGCACGCCGCGATTATAGGACAATTCGTGTTCTGCCCCCACCGGCGCGAGGATCTGCTCCACCAACTCCGCGAAGAGTTCCTGCATCTGGCGCCAGATGGTGATATCGGCGGTGCGCATCGTGCCGGTCAGCAGACCGGTTTCCGGAATAGCGTTGGGGGCGTAGCCCGAATTGACCTGGCCAAAGACCAGGACCGTGCCGGTGCGCGGATCAACGCGGCGTGACAGCAGCGCCGGCAGCTCTGTAATAACCTTACCCAGCGCATAGACCACGTCCGCGGAAAGATGCGGGCGCGAGGTATGCCCGCCCGGGCCTTTAATCTTGAGCTCCACCACGTCCGTTGCGGAGGTTATGGCCCCGGCGCGGATGCCAATGCGCCCCACCCGCAGCTTCGGCTCGGCGTGGATGGCGAAGATGGAATGCACGCCTTCTAACGCACCCCAAGAAATAACGTCGGTGGCCCCGCCGACCCACACTTCTTCCGCCGGCTGGAAGATGACGCGAACGCCCAGCTTTAGCTCATTAACCCGCTGAAAATCCGCCAGCGCGCAGGCCAAACCGAGCGCCACGGTGGTATGTACGTCGTGGCCGCACGCGTGCATGGTCCCGGGCTTCTCAGAGGTAAATTCCAGCCCGGTCACCTCCGTGATGGGCAGGGCATCGATATCGGCGCGGAAGGCCAGGCGGCCAAGCTCCGTGTCTGGGCCGATGTCCACCATGAGACCAGTATGCGGGAAGCGCTGCAGCTCGAGCCCATAATCCGCAAGGATATTCGCGATATAATTGGTGGTTTCCACCTCTTGGTTCGCAGTTTCCGGATTGCGGTGGATATGGCGCCGCCACGCAATGACCTCCGCACGGTGAGCATCGAACCACTCGTTAATAAACTCCGAGATCACGCGCACGCCTCCCTGTTGCTGGACTATCTCTTGGAGGCAGTCTACAACTAGACCATGCGGTTCAGTAAGTCAGGGTGGTTAGCCCCGTGCATTACTAAAGCGCCGCTGGTTGATGTAGTCCTGCGGAAAGGGCGCGACGTCTTCTACCCCGAGCACCGCGGAATCCGCTAAGTGGCCCTCCACCACGTCCCCACCGGCCGGCAAGAGGACCGCCGGCGGGATTTCTAAGGCCAACGCCAGCTTGTACACCGTGGATAATTGCGGGTCCGCCATGGTGTGTAGGCCATTTTCATTGCGTTCCAGGTTGGAAATCTGGCTGCGCGATACCCCCGAAATATCCGCGAGCACTTGCTGGGATACCCCGCGCCGCTCGCGCACGCGGCGCAGTTGTTGCGAAAATCCGTAGCCGTAGCTCGACCACATTAGTTGAATAAAACTCACGATCTTTTCCCCCTTTGAAAGCGGCCTTTGGGCTTTCAGGGAGAAATACTAGCCTAAAGATCGATATTGCGCGGGCCGTAGAGGCGATCGCCGGCATCGCCAAGCCCCGGCACGATATAGGCATCCGCATTGAGTTCGGGGTCAATGGCGGCGGTGACGAGGCGGACGGGAAGGCCCGATTCCTCCAGCGCATCCACACCATTTTGGGCCGAGACCATGCAGATTGCGGTGATATCGGTAGCGCCGCGGGCGGCCAAGAGGCGCAACGCGTGCAACAAGGAACCGCCGGTGGCCAGCATGGGATCAACGACGAAGACGGTGCGCCCAGTCAGGTCTTGCGGCAGCGCCTCCAAGTACGGCACGGGTTCGTGGGTTTCTTCATCGCGCGCCATGCCAATGAAGCCGACCTGGGCATCAGGAATCATCGACAGGGCGGGATCCACCATGCCGAGCCCGGCGCGAATGATGGGCACGATGATGGGCGGATCCTGCAGACGGGTGCCTTGTGCTGTGGCAACCGGGGTTTCGCAATCGAAGTTTTCTACCGCCAATTCGCGGGAGGCTTCATATACGAGCATGGTTCCCAAGTCATTGAGCGCGGCGCGAAAAGCGGAGTTATCGCTGCGCGCATCGCGCATCAGGGTCAGGCGGGAAGCGGCAAGCGGGTGGTCTACGACGTGGATATCCATGCCCACTACTTTAAACTTTTTGGGAACCACTTGGGCCATTGGCCAGTCCAATAGGGCATGAGACCATTTCAGATCGATACCGCCCACGCCCGCCATTTAGCCCGTGACCTGCATTCAAACGCGCAAGGAGACAACCCGCCCCACCCGGCATTGCCCGAAGATCCGGCTTTTACCGGGTTCAATGAGGCCGTTCATGCCGCCTTGGACAATATTGGGGCGCGGATGACCATGCTGCGCCGCGATATGGGCCATATTGCGCAGTCTTCCTTCCAGATGTCACGCGAGGCGGAAGACTCCGATGCGGCGTTGCGCGACTCCCTCGAGGCGGCGATGTAAGTGCTTGCTACTGCCATTAAGAATATTGCCGCGCTGCAGCCCTCGCCGCTTCCCGATGTCCAGCTTCCCCGCGTCCCAGATATCTCCGCCGTACCGCCACTTGCGGATATCGCGCACGGTGACGCCTCCCAACTTATCGCCGCCGCGGATCTCCTTACCGGCGATAACGAGACCGTCTCCGCCGTACTTGGCCAGGCGCGCAGCCTTATCGCAGCGGCCGCCGGCGATATCTTCGGCATCGGCACGCAGCTCATCCGCGCCGCTGCGCCCATCGCGATGGGATTTATCTCCCTCGACCCCGCCTCTCGCGCCACAGCACTTGCCTCACTTCGCTCCGTGATAGATGAGCATATTGGCTTGGCGATGGCCCGGGTTAACCGCCTGAAAAACGAGCTCACCAATGCTGCTGCGGCCCTTTTGTCTATCTCCCAGCGCCCGGTGGAATCCGCCGTGGGCCAGCCCCAGCAAGCCATGGCTGCCGCGGCGACGCACACGGCCGTGGCCCCTCCAGCAGAACTGGCCGCTGCTCCCACACCGAACCCGCCGGCGAGTACCGAAGCCGGATCGGGCGCAGGCCGGGCGGCCGTTGCCGCGGCCAAGAGCCAATTGGGCCGACCTTATACCTGGGGCGGAACAGGCAACGGCGGCTTTGACTGCTCGGGGCTTACACAATGGGCCTATTCCCAGGCAGGGGTGGATATTCCGCGCACGGCGGACCAACAGGCCATCGGCAAGCAGGTCAGCGCTGATCAGCTCCAGCCCGGCGATCTGGTGGTTTGGGATGGCCATGTGGCGATGTATTCCGGCAATGGCGAGATCGTGGAGGCCGGCGACCCCGTGCAGACTAACCCGCTGCGGACGAATAATATGGGCATGCAATTTAAGGGCTTTTGGCGGCCGACTGCCTGACAAGCGCCCGGCAATTCCGCGGGGCCGCAGGGGCGTTGGGTATGCTAAAAGGCCATGAGTACCCGTGCGATTGTGCCTATTAAGCTCTCCCTGACTGAGGGCGATTTTTATACCCTCTGGGCGCCCAAGTGGCGCGAAGGCGGCTCCGAATGGCAAGCCTTTTTGGGCGACGATGACTCCGTCTTGGTCTTTGACTCCCCCGCTGAGCTGCTGTGCTACCTGGAGTCCGATGCCAAGCATGACCTGCTAGATCACCCGCAGTGGGAACAATTTGCCGCCCGCCCAGCGCACCGCGTTACCCCAGCCAAGCGCGATGAATACGATCTGATTGGCATGCCGGAAGCCCTCGCTGGCCGCCCCAGCCACGCCAATGTCGCAACCGTGGCGCGCAACCTCGAGGTGGCATCTGCCCTTGCCGATGTCGCCGCTGCCGAACAAACCACCATCTTCTTCGCCACCCACTCCATCCTGCGCAACGTCTCCCGCGGCGCCGATCACTACTCCGGTGAGCAGGGGCTGAATGAGTGGACCGGCGTCGGACGGGTCATCTTGACCAATTGGAAGAAGGTCATCGCGGATTTGGATAAAAGCGTCCGCGTCGTTCCTAGCGATGAATTCGATGCCTCCGCTATCTCCGATGCCGAAACCCGCATCTCCGAGGCCGCGGACGCCGCCGACGCTGCCGCCAAGGAAGCTGAAGAAAAGCGTAAGGCCGCGGCGGAAGCCGCCGACCCTTATGACGAGTCCCCTTGGGCCGCCGCCGGAATCGACCCGATTAAAATCACCGCACAGTCCAAGTCCGTCTACACGCTGCGCACCTACTTGGACGGCAAGCCCATCTTCTTAGGCAAATGGGGCGAAATCTTTACCTTCGATTCCTCCAAGACGCTGGTGCGGTGGCTCATCGATAATGATGACCACGACTTGGCGCGCGTATCCACCTGGCAGGACGTTGTCACCGCCGCCAATGCCGGTGAACTCGAGGTCCAGGTCCACCCGGATAACCAGTATTCCTTTAATGGCATCGTGCGCGATATTGAAAAGGGACCGGAAGCGGTCGACTCCGACCAACTAGCCCGCTGCTACGAGGTCTGCGCCGATGCCGCGGACTGGGCCGGGGACGATTCCATTAACTCCTATATGCTGGCGAACCCACGCTTGCAGGACTACCTGGGCTACATGCTCGGTTCCACCGAGCACGCAGGCTACGTCCCATCGAAGCCGTATAACGAGCATGCGGAGTCCTGGAAGGGTCTTGAGAACATGCTAATTAAGCGTTTTTCCCGCTTTTAAGTTTTTACTCTGCCCTGCGGACTACCGGCTCTAGCTACCTCAGCTGCCGGGAGCCGTTACTAACAGAAGACCGCCCCAGTCCAGCCACTCCTCACAGTGGAGCGTGGACTGGGGCGGTTGCTGCATTTTCACCTACACCTCATTCCGCATCAAGTGCGGCTAGAGGTGGGAGCCGAGGTGCTCGATAAGATCTCCCAGCATTCTGCGCGATTGGGGCGCGCGCGGGCGTACCTGATCGAAGCCGTGATAGGCACCTGCATACACATCAAGTGTGGTCTCGACTCCGGCGTCCTGCAGTGCGGTAGCAAAGGCCACGGATTCATCATGAAAAAGATCGATGTCTCCCACGCCGATCCACGTGGGCGGCATCCCCGAGTGATCCGAACGCGTCGCCGGCGATGCATACGGTGGCAGCGGGGCTTCTAAATGGTCCTTTCCTAAGTACATATCCCAGGCGCCGCGATTTAAGTTCGGCGGACAAATAAACTGCCCCACCGCACCCTCTTTAGCAATGGTGCGGTGATCAAGCATTGGATAGACCAATCCAAGCGCTCGAATGGGACGGTCTTCATCCACCGTGCGCTGGGCAAGGCCTGCGGCCAAGCCGCCGCCGGCGCTATCGCCAGCGACCGCAATGCGCGAAGTATCCGCGCCTAAAAGCTCACCGTTTTCCTGCATCCAGCGCAAAGCGGCATAACACTCTTCCAGATCCGCAGGAAAAGGTTCCTGCGTGGATTTGAGATAGCGCGGTGCAATGACAATGGCCCCCAACTCCGATGCGATGAGCGAAGTTTGGGGATCATGCATCGCCGGGCCACCGAGCAGGTGACCTCCGCCGTGAATCCACATCACCACGGGACGTGGCTCGGCTGGCGTTCCATCTCCGCGTGGAGTAATAACGCGGGCACGGAATGCTTGGTCTTCAAAAGAACAAGATAGCTCTTCGATGTCCACCGGGCGCCACTTCGGACGTGCCACGTCCATATTGGCAAATAGCCTGCTCGTTCGAGCGAATCGATCACCCGAGAGCAAGTGCAGCGGCAGGTACAGTAATGGGCTGCGAAGCTCAGGTGCAACGCTGCGCAGATAAGGACGACGACTCTTTATATACGCCGACGCCCCTACTACCGCGCTGCCTGCAGCGAGAGCTTTCAGCGCCCGCATTAAAAGTCGCGCAGGATGCGCTGTGCCAAAGGCTCAGACGATGCCGGGTTCTGACCGGTGTACAGGTTGCGGTCAACCTCAACATAAGGCTGCATCGGATCGGTCTGCTTGAAATCAGCGCCGAGTTCGCGCAGGCGGGTCTCAACAACCCACTTGGCAGCGGCGATGGTCTCCTCGCCCTCTTCGGCGTTGGTAAAGCCGGTCATGGTGTAGCCCTTGAGTGGCCAGTTATCATTGTCCAGTGCGAGCAATGCGGCCGGTGCGTGGCAGACTAGGGACAGAGCGCGACCGGATTCGATGCGCTCCTGCAGCAGCTTGGCGGAGTCCTGGTCATAAGCCAAGTCCTCCATCGGGCCGTGGCCGCCGGGGTAGAAGACGAGGTCGTAGTCAGCTTCCTTAACATCGGCCAAGTTCAGTGGGTCTTCCAGGTCTGGACCGATTTCTGCGAGGTAATTCTCCTGCTCGGCGCGGTCGCCCTCAGACAATACCTCGAGGCTGTACTCGTCTACCACTGGGGCCTTTGCGTTCGGCGTAGCAAAGTCGATATCCCAACCAGCGTTCTTAAAAACGCGGTGCGGAGCGATGAGCTCCTCGGCCCAGTAACCGGTAGGGCGGGCGCTGCCATCAGCAAGCGTCCACTTATCAGCGGCGGTAACAACGAATAGTGCGGAAGGCATGTCTTCCTCCTTTATGTAGATTAACTCTCTATTACTTTTCGGAAGCGTTGTCATTCAGGTTCATTGAGAACCCGGAATCTTGGAGCGACTCCTCAGTATCGGGGCCGGCAAGTTCCGGAACGGAGAGGTCCTCGTAGGCCGGAAGGACAACGGTCTCAAGGATACGCTGCCTTGTCTCCTCCGTGCCGAAAATATTTTCAATCGCCTTCACGGTGAGATCGAAAAACTCCTCCAAGCCGTACCCAAAGGTCTCGCTCAAGGCGAGAAATTGCCTGCTCAGCGTGGAATCGCCGGAGGAGACCGAGCAGGTAAAACCAAGCTGCTGCAACAGGGGCAGCGGATGATCCGTCAGCTCCTCAACGTCATCCAAGGGCGAGAATACCAATGGAATGTGTCGGTCGCGGATCCATCCGGAAGCTTTACCTGGGCGGATTCCATCGACATCGGCGGTGAAATCATCAATCATATTTACTGGTCGCAGCAAGCGGTTCACGCCGGCCTGGGCGGCGCTTGCGGTGGCGGAGAATTCCTCGCCCACCGCGATTTGGGTAGGCAGGTACTTCGTGCGGAACTCCGCCGCGGCGGCAGCGCTACCTTCCGGTAGGGTGTAGCCCGCAACGCCCGCAGCATCCCCTGCGTTAGCCGCCGGCTCTGCTGCCTCAAGGACAAACTGAATCTCAAGATCGCCGAAGCGTTCCGCGGCCACCTCGCGCACGATTGCAGAGGTATCGAAAGAATAAGCCGCGGGGTTGAGCTGCAACTCGGCGTAGACCACGTGGTCATCGGCAAGCTGGGCGCACTGTTCGCGAATATCCGCGTTCAATTCCTCCGCGGTGCTGGCCTGCGAACGGACCGGTTCCCACAGGGATACCTTGGGCAGTTGTTCCACCACGCTCTCGGCGGAATCCTTATTTTCGGGGCTAATTAAAGGTGCATCATGCATGCGCACCATCGTAGGCACCAGCCCTGGGATGCGCCATGTCAGCGTTCTACTTGCGCGGCTTCCTCTTGACCACCTCAGCGTTTGCAAGATCGTCGTGCGAGCCGCGCAGGTTGTTTTCCTCATTAATGGTGGTCGCGTGCACCACCGCGCCCAACATGCCCACCAATTGCCCGATACCAGGAATCAAGTTAATTAGGCGCCACCACTGGCGCTTGGCGGACTGGCTGAGGCTGAGCTTTTCCTTCGTATCCACATCCCGCACGGTATAGCCGGCAAGAATCTTTGCCGGGCTAGCGCCCAACCAAACTTCGCTGCCCAGAACGTAGACCACCATGACGATGCAGAAAACGACAAAGGACAGGGCTTCTACATCCACGAGCTCGTCAACACCCGCGCCAAACGCACTGCTGATGCCACCGGCCAAGAAGAAATCCAAGATGCCCATGCCAATGCGCGTGCTTTGCGAAGGCCGTTCCTGTGCCTGTTGCTGGAACGGCACCGGCGGGGCAGCGAACGACGGCGACATCTGCTGCTGCGATGATGCGTGCTGACCAAATGGGTTTTGCGCGTACGGGGAGCTATATGGGCTGGGCTGGGCAAAATCCGGCGCCTGCTCCGGACCACCCTGCGGTTGATCGTGGAAGCTTTTCTGCGAGCGCGGTGCCGGGGACCACTGCCCCACCGAACTCAGCGTGCCGAGCTCGCCCCACGTCGGGCGAAGGCCGGTGCGCAATGCTTCATCGTATTCGGCCCTCTTTTTCGCCGAGCCCAAGATGCTGGCCGCTATGCGTAGCTGTACGCGCCGCGGCTCATCGGGGTTATATCCTTGCTGCCCGAGCTTGATATCTTTTGCTTCCAATAAAACGGAAAGCTCATCCTCGTCACCACTGCGGTCGAGGTCCCACTTTTCGTAGAAGTCTGGGGCAATATCATCGGCGTTCATAGTGTCCTATCTTAAAGGTAAAGAGCGCAGCGATCCTCACCCGTAGGGAGGATTTTTATTTCCGGCGGAAAAGCTTCGCCACACCCACGGCCGCAGCGCCCAGCGCCGCGCCCACGCCGAAGACCGCACCTGCTGGTGCGCCCTCACGTACCTCGTTGCGCACGCGAATAACGGCAGGTTCTGGAACCGGCGGGTGCGCGTACTTCAGGGATTCTGCGGTCGTCGCAGTCCATGCGGAAATATAAAGCACCACGCGCCACACCAAGTACATGACGATCATCAGGACGATGACCGGGCCAAAGACCGCACCGGCCGGACTGCCGGTGGCAGAGGACATGATCACTGTGGACAGCTGCTTGATGGCCTCGAACGCCACCGCACCGATGGCGGCGCCGGTAAAGCCGGACTTCTTAGGCACCTTCGTGCGCGGCAGGATCATAATCAGCCACCACATGACGATGAAGTTGGCGATAAGCCCCAGCAGCAGGCCACTAAAGAAGAACACGTAGCCCATGCCAGGAAAGGAATCGATGCCTAAGAGGTCAAATACCTTCTGCGTAAGCCCAGAGGAACCCGCCGCGGTCACGCTGAAGGCCACGACGAAGGCGACGATCAGGCCGATAAGGCCCAGAAGATCCGAGAACTTCTTCTTCAGGAAGGAGCCACCGTCGTTGGCATCGATGCCCCACATGGCAGAAATGCCGATGCGCAGATGGTTCATCCAGCCCAGTCCGGACCACAAGGTGGTCAAACCACCGATACCGAACATGGCACCGCGCTGGTCAATGGCCTTATCCAAGATCTCATTGACCGACTCGCTGAGGTTCCCGTCAATGGAGTCCGTGATATAGGACTGGAGATCATTGAGCAGGTCTTCGCGGTTAGCAAGGACAGCGGCGATGGTGGCCACCAGCAGCATCGCCAACGGGAAAATGGACAGGACCGAGTAATAGGTAATGCCAGCGGAAAATTGGTTTCCGCCCTCTGCGGCATAGCGCTCTTGCATGCGCATGAGGTGGTCAACCATGGGCGATTTACGCCGGACCTTATCTATCGCCCCCGGATCATCGGCGTTCGCGCGCTCGATGCCGTAGTGGTCCGTCTTTTTAGAGGAGGATTGCGTGGTGGTGGACACGTGCTTCCCTTCTTGTTCGCACAGCGTTTATCCTCGTATAGCGTAGCTGGCAAACACCCACTTGTCCCTTGGTGGGGTGGGTTAAGGGGTATCTACTACCTGCGCGGGCGGGGAAGGAAACCGACTTTTTCATAGACGGCATCGACAAGCGGCTGCGCTACCTCCTGTGCGGTCTGGGCGCCGCGCTCCAGGATGCGCTCCAGCTCGCCGCGATCCGCCATGAGCTCGTCGTAGCGCTGCTTGAGCGGGGTGGTAAAGGCCTCGAGCGCCTCCGCGGTATCCACCTTCAGGTGCCCGTAGCCCTGGCCGGCGTACTTTTCCACCAAGGAGTCGATGGACTCGCCGGTCAGTGCGGACTGGATGACCAGCAAGTTCGATACGCCCGGCTGGTTTTCCCGGTCGAAGGCGACGGTGCCCAGGTCATCGGTGACGGCGGACTTGATGCGCTTGGCAGAGGTCTTCGGGGCGTCAAGCAGGTTGATCAAGCCCTTGGGGTTGGGGCCGGACTTAGACATCTTGGACGTCGGGTCCTGCAGGTCATAGATCTTCGCCGCGCCCTCTGGAATGAACGGCTCCGGCACGTGGAAGGTCTCGCCGTATTTATTGTTGAAGCGCTCGGCCAGATTGCGGGTGAGCTCCATGTGCTGGCGCTGATCCTCGCCCACCGGCACGTAATCCGGCGAGTACAGCAGGATATCGGCCGCCATCAGGATGGGGTAGGTAAAAAGGCCCACCGAGGTGCGATCGGCGCCGCGCTTGGCGGATTTATCCTTGAATTGCGTCATGCGGGAGGCCTCGCCGAAGCCGGTCAGGCACTGGAATACCCAGGTCAGCTCCGCATGGGCGGGCACGTGGGACTGGACGAAGAGGGTGGACTTCTCCGGGTCAATGCCCAGCGCGATGAGCTGTGCCGCACCCGCCATGGTGCGGTTGCGCAGCTCCTCCGGATTTTGCTCCACGGTAATCGCGTGCAGATCCGGGATGAAGTAAAAGGCATCGTAGCCTTCCTGCAGGTCAATCCACTGTTTCAGCGCTCCCAAGTAATTTCCCAAGTGATAGGAATCAGCGGTGGGCTGGATGCCGGAAAGTACGCGGGATGCGGAATTAGATGCAGTGGAATCAGTCATGTCAGGTAATGTTACTCCGTCATTTTTGCTTGCTGATTGGCCGCCCCAAGATGTTGCGCGGCGTCATCAAAAATCGAGACCAGCCGGACGCCGCGGGTAACGTGCGGCGTCCACGAGGTATCAATCACGTCATCGAGGTTGCCATCCTCCAGCGAGGTCACATACGCCTTGACCTGCTCCAATGCTTCCTGGGTATAGCTGCGGAGCTTGCCGATGTCCTGCGTGGTCACCGCACGCGCTTCCTCCGCCGATTGGCCATAGCCCATGGCATCCGGCAGGTCGAGGTCGTAGCGCTGCCACAACTCTTCTTCCCCAGTCAGTTGCGCTAGCTGCAGGTCTGCCATGCGGCCGGTGTGCCATAGCAGCCACGTGATCGAATTCGGGTGATCACCAAAGTGCGCATTGGCGGTCTCGTTAGTCAGATCCGGCAATGCGGCGAGCGCATCGAGCGGGCGTTGCGCCATGTCCGTAAGCAGATCGATAGCCCTCATCGCCAGACCGCGCCCTTAGACCTTGCGGGAGGTGGGACTGACGATGTCCATGAAGACGGCGAAACCGGTCACCATTAAGGCACCGCCGACGCCCATGAGGACGATGGGGCCAAAGAAGGCGAAGGACGGTCCGACAGCGGTCCACCACCAGATGCTCAGGGCGAGGATTACGGCGCCAAGGACAAAAGGAATAATTGCGCGAGCCATGAACTTTCTCCGTTGCAGATTTCGAAATTTTTAACGTGTTTATACTAGCACTACTGCTTGTGCTTGGGGGTCCTTTGCCTGCCCACATCCTCCTTGTTGAAGGTCCATTGCTGCTGTACATCCACTCCCCTCGCTCCCGGCGAGTGCTTGCCGCTGGGGCGGGTAATGGATGGGTGGGCAGGCGGCCGCGCGATCCGGTTGCTATTTAGATCCTCGAGGCTGAGCGGCGAGGCAAAATCGCTTGCGGTGCGCCTGCTGCGGCCCAGCGGCCGGGTAATCGGGCTGGCGTAGCGGGTGGCCGCGCCCGCCTTCCGCTTGGCCCGGCGGGCACCATCGCGCACGATGCGCGCCGATAGCCGCAGGCGCGGATCCATCTGTTGCTCGCCGTCGCGGTACTCGAAGACGGGCAGGCCCTTCTTAAAGTAGATAGCCGCAAGGCGCGCGCTAAAGCAGACTAGGGCGGTGATGATCGCCGTGGGTTCCTCGGATAGCCCGGCGCGCAGGAGGATCATGTACAACCCGGCCGCCAGAATCGAGATGGCCGCATAAAACTCTCCGGAGAATACCAGCGGAATGCGGTCTGAGAGCAGATCGCGCAGCACGCCGCCGAAGACGCCGGAGATAACCGCTGATACAGAGGCGATGATGAAGCCATAGCCCAAGTGCGCGGCAATCTGGGTGCCCAGCACGGAAAAGACCGCCAGCCCCAAGGCATCGAGGATGAGGAAGAGGTGGCGGAAATAGTGCATGAGGAAGGACATCCCCACCGTGACGATGGCGGCGGCGATGACGATGACCAGATAGATGGGGTGTTCCACCCAGGTCAGCGGCGGATCCGCCAGCACGATATCGCGGACGGTGCCACCGCCTAGCGCCGTGATGGAGGCGATCATCGTCACGCCGAAGAGATCGAGCTTTTGCCGGCCGGCCGATAGCGCAGCCGTCATGGACTCGGCGGTAATGCCGATGACGTACAGGACGCTAAATAGCAGCGACATCAGGCGTATTCCACCAGCAGCGGCGAGTGATCGGACCAGCGCTGCTCTACGGTCGGGGCCTTATCCACCCAGGTGCGCTGCGCGCGATCGAGCAGCGGCTGGGTTGCGGCCTGGTAGTCAATGCGCCAGCCCGCATCGTTATTGAAGGCCTGGCCGCGGTAGGTCCACCAGGTATACGGGCCGTCGGCCTCTGGGTGGAGGCGGCGCGCCACGTCGAACCACTGCGGCGCGGTGGCCGGCTCCCACGGGGTGGTGCCCGCGTAGTCCACGACGCCGAGCCACTCGCCCAGGTTCTTTTTCTCCTGCGGCGCCTCATCCGGAAAGCTACCGAAGATATGGTCCATAAAGGCGCGTTCTTCCGGCAGGTGGCCGGCCTTCTTCTCGTTGGCTTTATTATTCTTCAAATCCTGGGCGCGGTGGCAGATATTCCAGTCGCCACCGATGACCATGTCCTTATCGGCGTTTTCTGCCAGCACAGAATCGAATTCATCCAAGAAGCGGTATTTTTCATCCAGCTTTGGCGAATCGGTATCGCCAGAAGGCAAGTACAGCGAGGCAACGCGGATATCGCGGGTGGTCGCGGCAATCCAGCGGCCGGCATCGGTAAAGGAGCCGAAGCCGATTTCGAAATCGGCAAGCGGCGTGCGAGAGAGGATGCCTACTCCGGCGCGGCCCTTGGCGGCGGCATCGGCAAGCTCCAAGTGCCAGCCGGCTTCCAGGGCGGGTGCCAGGGCCTTTCTGGCTTGATCTGGGGTGGCGCGTACCTCTTGCATCAGCACGATATCGGCCGGGGTCTGCTCCAGCCAGGCATTCATGCCGGGGTTGTTTTCGTTGCGCTGCTTGCACGCGGCGCGGATTCCATTGACGTTGACGCTAGCGATGGTATGGCTCATGGTGCTCCAGAATATAGGCGTGTGCGGTGGTACTTCTAGCTGCGGCCTGCAAGGCGTTTTTTATCCCACATTGTTATCGCCCACACAACGCAACCCGCGGCCGCCAAGCCGGCGCCCGCCAGCGCCGGGGCGGAATAGCCCAGGCCCGCACCGACGACGATGCCGCCGATGGTCGCACCGGCTGCGTTCGCGATATTGAGCGCGGACTGGTTGAGCGCGGCGGATAAGGTCTGGGCATCGCCCGCCACGTGGACCAAGCGCAGCTGCAGCGACGGCACCAACGTGGAACCCATAAATGCCACCATGCCAAAGCAAATGGTGGCCGGGATGGCGTGGCTGGAAAGGAAATAGAAGGCCGTAAGAATGATGATCAAGCTGGCCAGGGCGAAGATGATCCCGAATTCGAGATTGCGGTCCGCCAACCAGCCGCCGAAGGCATTGCCTATCGTCATGCCAATGCCGTAGGCCATGAGCACGACCCAAATCAGGCTATCGCTCAGGCCAGCGACCTCCGTCATGGTCCAGGAGATATAGGTATAGACGGAGAACATGCCGCCGAAACCCACCACGCCCATGATGACGGTGAGCCACACCTGGCTGTTTTTAAAGGCGCCGAACTCGGTGCGGATATCGGTCTGTTTCATCTCCGTCATGTGCGGCATGAGGAAAAACAGGGCTACGGCGGTAATAAGGCCGATGAGCACGACCACCAGGTAGGCCGCGTGCCACCCCAGCGCGGAACCCAGGGCCTGTGCCGCGGGCACGCCGATGACCGTGGCGATGGCAAGGCCCATGCCCACAAAAGCCATGGCCTTGCCGCGCCCGCCGGGAGGGGCCATCGACGCCGCGGACAGGTTAGCCACGGAGAAGTACGCTCCGTGGGGCATGCCGGCGATGAATCGAGCCACCATGAGCACCCAGTAATTCGGCGCGAGTACCGACAGCAGGTTGCCCACCACCAAAAAGCCGATGAGCAAGAGGATGAGGCGGCGGCGCGGGAGCTTGCCGGTAAACGCCGCAATCAGGGGCGCACCGACCACTACACCGAGCGCGTAGGTGGTAATCAGCGTGGAGGCGGTATCCTCAGAAACGCCGAAATCCTCCGCGATCAGCGGCAGCAGGCCCATCGAGACGAACTCGGTAGTACCGATAGCAAACGCACCAAGGGCCATCGCCACCATGACGATGGTGCGGCGCGCAGTAGAAATCTCCGTCTGGCGGGGCAAAGGCCGACGGTGAATGCGGTGTTCATGGGCGCTGCGCGGGCTTAACTGATCGATAATTTTCACGAGGGGCGACGATACACCCCACCTGCGCATAAAGCATGTTCAGGGCGTGGACAGGTGAAGAGATTTACCCAGCGCATGGCCCCGTGACCGATGCCACCTAGCCCCGGAATGTACCGAGCGCTCCACATGGAGCGGACAAAATCGGTAATCTGGTCACCTGAAGAAATTTTCCCACATTTAATAGGAGAATCATGGCTAAGATTACGTGGACCCGTACCGATGAGGCGCCGCTTCTGGCGACCTACTCCCTCAAGCCCATCGTGGAGGCCTTCGCTTCCACCGCGGGCATTGACGTAGAAACCCGCGATATTTCCCTGGCTGCCCGCATCGCCGCGCAGTTCCCAGAGCGCCTCACCGAGGACCAAAAGGTGGAAGACGCCCTGGCTGAACTGGGCAAGATGGCCAAGACCCCAGAGGCTAATATCATCAAGCTGCCGAATATCTCGGCTTCCCTGGTGCAGCTGAAGAAGGCCATCGCCGAGCTGCAGGCCGCCGGCTACGACCTGCCTGATTACCCGGATAACCCGTCCACCGACGAGGAAAAGGACATCGCGGCCCGCTACGATTCCGTCAAGGGCTCCGCTGTTAACCCCGTCCTGCGTGAGGGTAACTCCGACCGCCGCGCGCCGGAGGCCGTAAAGAACTTTGTTAAGAAGCACCCGCACCGCATGGGCGAGTGGTCCAAGGATTCCAAGACCAACGTCGCCACCATGGACGATAACGACTTCCGCCACAACGAGAAGTCCGTCATCATCCCCGAGGAAGACACCCTGTCCATCGTGCTGAAGACCGCCGACGGCGAGCAGACCCTGCTGCCGGAACTGCCGGTTCTTAAGGACGAGGTCATCGACGGCACCTTCATGTCCGCCAAGGCCCTCGATGAGTTCCTGCTCCAGCAGGTCAAGCGCGCCAAGGAAGAGGGCGTGCTCTTCTCCACCCACCTGAAGGCCACCATGATGAAGGTCTCTGACCCCATCCTCTTCGGCCACGTCGTGCGCACCTACTTCGCCGATGTCTTTGATAAGTACGGCGACGAGCTCATCTCCGCCGGCCTCAACGGCGAAAACGGCTTGGGCTCCATCCTGGAGGGCTTGGACAAGCTCGACAATGGCGAGGAAATCAAGGCAGCCTTCGAATCCGCGCTTGCCGATGGCCCCGATCTCGCCATGGTCAACTCCCACAAGGGCATCACCAACCTGCACGTTCCTTCCGATGTCATCATTGACGCCTCCATGCCGGCCATGATCCGCACCTCCGGCCACATGTGGAACAAGAACGACGAGGAGCAAGACACCCTCGCCGTTATCCCGGACTCCTCCTACGCCGGCGTGTACCAGGCCGTCATCGAAGACTGCAAGGAAAACGGCGCCTTTGACCCCACCACCATGGGTACCGTGCCAAACGTCGGCCTGATGGCTAAGAAGGCCGAGGAGTACGGCTCCCACAACAAGACCTTCAAGGTGCCCGCAGCCGGCACCGTTGAGGTCCGCAACTCCAAGGGTGAGGTGCTCATCGAGCACGACGTCGAGGCCGGCGATATCTGGCGCGCCTGCCAGACCAAGGACGAGCCGATCCAGGACTGGGTTAAGCTCGCCGTCAACCGCGCGCGCCTGTCCGGTATGAAGACCATCTTCTGGCTCGACCCAGAGCGCGGCCACGACCGCAATATCCAGTCCCTCGTGGAAAAGTACCTCAAGGACCACGACACCGAGGGCCTGGACATCGAGATCCAGGATCCGGTCACCGCTACCAAGACCTCCATCGAGCGCATCCGCCGCGGCGAGGACACCATCTCCGTGACCGGTAACGTGCTGCGTGACTACAACACGGACCTCTTCCCCATTCTCGAGCTGGGCACCTCCGCCAAGATGCTGTCCGTGGTTCCGCTGATGGCAGGCGGCGGCCTCTTCGAGACCGGTGCCGGCGGCTCCGCCCCGAAGCACGTCCAGCAGGTGGAGGAAGAAAACCACCTGCGCTGGGACTCCCTCGGTGAGTTCTTGGCACTGGCCGAGTCCTTCCGCCACGAGAACCAGACCAACGGCAACGAGAAGGCCGGCGTGCTGGCCACCACCCTGGACAAGGCCACCGAGCGCCTGCTGAACGAGGGCAAGTCCCCATCCCGCAAGGCGGGCGAGAACGACAACCGCGGTTCCCACTTCTTCCTGGCTACCTTCTGGGCCGAGGAGCTGGCTAACCAGACCGAGGATGCCGATCTCGCGGCCGCCTTCAAGGACGTCGCCTCCGAGCTTTCCGGCAAGGCCGATGAGATTTCCCAGGCTCTTATCGATGCCCAGGGTGATCCCGCCGACCTCGGCGGCTACTACTGGCCCAACGACGAGAAGACCTCCGCTGTCATGCGGCCTGTCGCACAGTTCAACGAGATCATCGATGGCCTGAAGAAGTAAAGCCGCATCCGGTTTCTAGCCACAGACCGCCTCGATTACTCCTAGGAGTTCGAGGCGGTCTTTTCTTGCTTCGTTCGCCGAAAACCCGGACAAAACAGCCGCTTTTATCACCAAATCAACCCATCTACCTGCGCAAACTTTTTCTTGCTCGTTTCTTGCTTCTCAAGTATCATTGCCGCTACACAGCGACTGTGAATCTTTCCAAACTTCAACGAGGCAACCAGAATGGCACCGCTTAATGACGCAACTCCCGAGCAACTCGTTGCTCGAGTTAATCGCTTTCGCTCACTCCCCGCAGAACTTCCCTGGATTGAATTCAAAGTCAACTCGGCAACCTCAGGTCCCGAAATCGCCCGTTACATTAGTGCGCTTGGAAACTCAGCTACCCTCAATGATGAAACCGCCGCTTATCTTATCTGGGGAATTAACGATGACCGTCAGATTGTCGGCACATCTTTTTCCTGGCAAACCACCAAGGGGAAAGGAAATGAGGATCTCCTCCCCTGGCTGAGCAGGGCAATTATTCCCACGCCTCAATTGAAATTCCTTGACGTCGAGATTGGAAACAAGCTCGTTACGATGTTACGAATCGCAGCACCACACGAGGCTCCTTTTGCATACGAAGGTCAACGGCACTTTCGTCAAGGCAGCTACACCAAGCCCCTACTCAACTACCCCAAAGTTGAGCGCGAACTATGGCAGAAGCTCAGCCAGTTCGAAGCAGAAACGTCGTTAGTCGCCGAGGGATTGACCGCAGCCGAGGTGGTCGACTACCTTTCCGCTGAAGCCTTCTTTGCAAATCGCCCCGAAGTTCCTCGCATCAGTGGCACAGCCCTGGCTGACCTGTTTAAGGAGCACGGTGCCGTTAGCTACACCCACGAACTTGGATGGTGCATTCCTGCGTGGTCGGCACTGATGTATGCACATCGTTTATCTGACTTTACGCAGCTTCGAAACCTAGGCCCCCGTGTCTTGCAGTTCAACGGCACGAACCGCACAAGCACCAAACGCGAATGGAACTTCGACGAGGGCTACGCCCTTTCTTTCCCCAAGGTGATGGAGCTATTCGCCACAGTGCGCCCAGGAGGAGAGTCCATCGACGCATCGGGGCGCCGCGTGGTGACCCCAGAGCTTCCGCGCATCGCCTTTCGCGAGGTCTTGGCCAATGCACTCATGCACCAAAACCTTGACGACTCAGGCAAATACTTGACCGTGGAGATATTCACCGACCGAGTGGAGATCACCAATCCTGGCGCGCCACTGGTTAGCCCACAACGCTTTATCGATAGCGCATCTTTCACGCGCAACCCCAAATTGGGCGAAGCCCTACGCCAGGCCCATTTTGTGGAACAGCGCGGCAGCGGGTGGGACAAGATCGTGTCTGCACTGGAGGCTGAGCATTTCCCGCCTGCTCTCATTCGTACCAACGGCTCAACAATGGTCACTTTGAGTGCATTCCGCACTTTTGCGTTGATGTCACCCGCCGAGAGAATACAGGCAACGTATCAGCACACAGCACTCGGTTTTCTGGACAATCGCGTAATCAACAACGCATCGATCCGTAAACGCTTTGGTCTTAAAGACACACAGGCTGCTCAGGCGACTCGCTTACTTAACGCCACTGCCGAAGAAGGCCTGATTCGCCCTTACGATCCTAACGCCGGCGCACGTGCCATGCGCTACGTTCCGTTCTGGGCGGACTAGACTCACTCACCGCCGGTCTTTCTTGCTTCGTTCGCCGAAAAACTGGCCAAAACAGCCGCTTTTATCACCAAATCTACCCATCTAACTGCGCAAACTTTTTCTTACTCGTTTCTTGCTTCTCAAGGCAAAACGGTTGAGTCCGCTAGCGTGGTGTAGACCTCGTGATAAGCCTCGCGCCCGTGCACAATAAGGCGACCACCATATCGATCCAACGGGCCTGACCTCCGCCTCGCCGGCGCTGTATTAGCTGAGCAGCATATGGATTGGATTCCGCAGAAACTCTTTACATGGCCGGCGAGCACAAGCTGCTAGCCAAGGAAACCAGGAACAACTTCATCGATGGCCTGAAGAAGTAAGAGCTTTCTCACCAACTAGATTTCACCGCGCGTTCCTTTCGCCAGGGCGCGCGGTGTCGTCGTTTTCGCCTCCCTCGTTTTCACACAACTGAAAAAATTTTTCACTCTCCGGGAACCAGGTTTGCCTAAGTTCCGACTATTAGTGCAGTTGATATCAGCACCCATGCAACTGACCACTAAGCACGAAAGAGAACTATTTTATGAGTCGGACGACTCTGCGTTCCTTTATCCAACGCATACACTTTTACGGCGGCATGTTCGTCGGCCCCTTCATCCTTATCGCGGCATTGACCGGCTGCCTCTATGCACTGGCGCCCACCCTGGAAAAGTTTGCTTACCGCGACGTCATGACCGTCGAGGAAGTAAATAACCCAGTAAGCCTGGAGGACCAAATCAGCGCTGCCCAGAAGGAGCACCCGGATATGCCGGTCTCCCAGGTATGGCCGGCGGAATCGGCGACGGACTCTACGCGCGTGCTGGTGGCGGATCCGGGCATCGACGAGAGCCTGCAGCGCACCGTGTTTATTAATCCGGCCGATGGCGAGGTCATTGGTGACTACCCCACTTATTCTGGCCTGGGCGAAATGCCGCTGCGCCGCTGGATCTCTTCGCTGCATGAAAGCTTCCACCTGGGCCAGCCGGGCGAGCTGTATTCCGAGCTAGCCGCTTCCTGGCTGTGGGTCTTGGCCTGCGGCGGGCTCTACATGTGGTGGATTCGCCGCCGGCCCAAAAAGGCTGCCTCACCGCTAAAGAACCAACCGCAGCGCTCCAAGCGCTGGAAGGCCACCCACCTGCACTCCACGATGGGCGCATGGATTTTCATCGGGCTCATTGGCCTGTCCGCTACCGGCATCACCTGGTCCCAGCTGGCCGGCGGGAACGTCAATTCCGTGGTAGAGAAGATGAACTGGAAGGCCACGCCGGTAGAAACCGCGCTGGTCACCGATTCCTCCGCCGATGCCACACACGATGCCCACGCCGGGCACGAAGGCCACGGTGCCCACGGCGCTCACGGTGGGGATGCGGAGGCTCCGGGCGAGGCTCCGGATCCGGAGGTCATCGCCGAGCAGGCAGAGCGCGTCTACGCCACCGGCCGCGCGGAAGGCCTGACGGGCCCGCTGCGCTTGTACGCCCCGGAGGACACCGACTCGGGGTGGAAGGTTAGCGAGCGCTGGGTCGAGTGGCGCTACACCTCTGATGAGGTATCCGTCGACGGTTCCACCGGCGAGGTCATCGACCGCCTGCCCTTCTCCGAGCTGCCGCTATTTAGCAAGCTCAGCAGCTGGGGCATCTACCTGCACATGGGCATCATGTTTGGCCTGCCGCTGCAGATCGCCCTTTTTGCCCTCGGCCTCGCCATCGCCGCCATGGTTGTTCTGGGCTACTACATGTGGTGGAAGCGCCGACCGCAATTCGCCCCTGGCTCCAAGCGGCACTTCTCCTGGGCCACCACCGGCCTGGGCGCTCTCTTTGCCGCAACCGTCGGTGTATTTATGCCGCTTTTGGGCATTACCCTTGCCGCATTCCTCGTACTAGACATCATCGTGATGAATACTGGAAAGCGAAAGGCCACGCCGCCGCAGAAGGAGCAGGATGAAGACGCGGAGCTAGTAACGGTGGGCTAGCCTTCTTAGTGAAAGCCATCACAGATGGGTGGAGTTAATGGGTACATTGGTCATTTATGACTAATCCATTACTCCACCCTTCATCGTTGCCCTACCAACTCCCGCCGTTTGCGGAGATTAAGGTCGAGCACTACCGCCCCGCTTTCGACGAAGCGCTCGCGCGCCACGACGCCGAGCTCACCACCATTACCGAAAACACCGCCGCCCCCACGTGGGAAAACACCGTGGAGGCCCTCGAGCGATCCGGCCAAGATCTCGACCGCGTGATGTCGGTCTTTGGCAATCTTTCGGGCACGGACGTCACTGATGAGATGGAAGAAATCGCCGCCGATATCCATCCGCGCCTTTCCACCCACTACGATGCGATGTACCAGGACGAAAAGCTCTACCAGCGCATCAAGGACGCCACCCCACCCGCCGGCGATGAGGAGGGCGCGCGCCTGCACGAACACCTGCTGCGCACCTTTGCGCGCCAGGGAGCGGATCTCGATGCCGCCGGCAAGGCCCGCCTATCCGATATCAACCAGCGTCTCTCGGCCCTCTCGGAGGAATTCGGCCGCAATCTCATGGCCTCCACGCGCGAGCGCGCCGTCGAGTTCACCGAAGAAGAGCTCGAGGGCCTGCCGGCCGAGCGCATCGCCTCGGCCAAGGCGGATGCCAAGGCCCTAGGCCGCGAAGGCTACGTCATCCCGCTCGAGCTGCCCACCGTGCAATCGGAGCAGTCCCGCCTGGCTAGGGAGGGGGCGCGGAAGAAGCTCTATGCGGCATCGGCAAGCAGAGGCTCCGAAAACAACATTCCAGGGCTTATCGAGGCCGTCCAGCTGCGCGCCGAACGCGCCGAGCTGCTGGGGTATGCTTCCCACGCCGATTACGTCATCGCGGAAGAAACCGCTGGCAGCGCCGACGCCGCGCGCGACATGCTCGCAGACCTCGCCCCCGCGGCCGCGGCCAATGCCGCCGGCGAGCACAAGCTATTAGCCGAGGAAGCCACGCTCAACGAGCAAGACTTCCACGCCGCGGACTGGCCCTACTGGGAATCCAAGGTCCGCGCCCGCGACTTCTCGCTCGACGAAGAGGAGTTGCGCCAGTACTTCCCCCCTGGACAAGGTCCTCACCCAGGGCGTATTCGCCGCCGCCGAGCGCCTGTACGGCATTTCTGTGGTTCCGCGCGAGGACCTGGAGGGCTATGCCGAGGGCGTGCGCGTCTGGGAGGTGCTCGACAAGGGTGTCGAGCACGGAGAAAATGACGAACACGAAGATAACGTCGAGCACGGCGATAAGGGGATTGGCCTGCTGCTCACAGACTATTTCGGCCGCCCCACCAAGCGCGGTGGCGCGTGGATGAGCCAGTTTGTGGGCCAATCAGGCCTGCTGGAGCGCAAGCCGGTCATCGTCAACGTGCTGGGCATTACCAAGCCCGCCGATGGTTCCCAGCCCCTGCTGAGCCTGGACGAGGTACACACCCTCTTCCACGAATTCGGCCACGCCTTGCACGGGCTGCTTTCCGATGTCCACTATCCCACCTTCGCCGGCACCAACGTCCCGCGCGACTGGGTGGAGTTCCCCTCGCAAATCAATGAGAACTGGGCGCTGGATAAGCAACTGGTCAAGCAGTATGCGCGCCACGTCGACACCGGCGAACCGATCCCCGATGAGCTGCTCGATGCCGTGACCGCCGCCTCCGAATTTGGCCAGGGTTTTGCCACCTCGGAGTACTTGGCGGCCTCCATTATCGATTTGGCGTGGCATTCGCTCAGCGCCAAGGACGCCGCAACGCTGGAGGCCACCCCGGAGGCCGTGGACGCATTCGAGGAGGAGGCCCTGCGCGCGGTGGGCCTGGATAACCCGCACATCGCCCCGCGCTACCGCTCGACGTACTTCAACCACATCTTCGCCGGCGGCTACTCCGCGGGCTACTACTCCTACCTGTGGGCGGAGGCGCTCGATGCCGATGGCTTCGAGTGGTTCAAGGAACAAAGCGATCTGCGCGCCGCAGGACAAAAGTTCCGGGACCTTATCCTCTCCCGCGGCGCCTCCCGCGATTTCGGCGCGGCCTACCGCGACTTCCGCGGGCGCGATAAGGACGTCGCTCCGCTGCTCAAGCGCCGCGGCCTATCCGGCGCCTAGCGGATACTGGCCAGCCAGGCGGCGTGCACGCGCGCCTCATCGTTTTCTTCCGGGTGAAAGCTCAAAGCGGTGACGGCGCCGTGGCGCACGCCCACGACCGCTTCCTCCGCGCCGTCGCGCGGCACGGTCGCGATGACCTCCACGCCTTCACCGACGCGGGTGACCAGCGGGGCGCGGATGAAGCTCGCCTCGATGGGCAGCGTTTCTTCCCCAACCGCGACCGGCACGGTGCGCTCGGCGGAAAAGCGCTGGTTGCCAAAGGCATTGCGCCGCACGGTGATATCGAGCAGCCCCAGTGTCTGCTGGCCTGGCGAGGGGTTATCCAGCTCGCGGGCGCAATAAATCAACCCGGCGCAGGTAGCGAGCACGGGAAGGCCTGCGGCCGCGGCCTCGCGCAGCGGGTCGGCCACGCCGAAGGTGCGGGCGAGCTTGTCGATGACACTCGACTCCCCGCCCGGAATCACCAGCCCATCCAGGCCTTCAAGGTCGCGCGGCACGCGCACCCGGCGCGTCCCCGCCCCCAAGCCGTCAAGGACGCGCAGGTGCTCTTCCACGCCTCCCTGCAGCGCGAGCACCCCGATCGTAGCGCTTGCTTCTTCTGGGTGTGCCACGCGATTACCAGCCGCGCTCGGCCAGGCGGTGCGGTGCCGGCACATCGCCGACATTGATGCCGACCATGGCCTCGCCCAGGCCGCGGGAGAGCTTGGCGAGCTCGGCGGGGTCATCGTAAAGCGTGGCGGCCTTCACGATGGCCTCCGCGCGCGCCGACGGGTTACCGGATTTGAAGATGCCGGAGCCCACGAAGACGCCTTCGGCGCCCATCTGGCGGACGAGAGCGGCATCGGCAGGCGTGGCCACGCCACCGGCAACGAAGAGGACGACCGGCAGCTTGCCCGTCTCCGCAACCTCCGCAACCAGGTCATACGGCGCCTGGAGTTCCTTGGCGGCGACGTACAGCTCGTCGCGGTCGAGGTGCTGCAGGCGGGCGATTTCCGCGCGAATGGTGCGCAGGTGCTTGACGGCCTCGGAGACATCGCCGGTGCCGGCCTCGCCCTTGGAGCGAATCATGGCCGCGCCCTCGGTGATGCGGCGCAGGGCCTCGCCCAGGTTGGTCGCGCCGCACACGAACGGCACGTCGAAGTCCCACTTATTGATGTGGTTGACGTAATCGGCTGGGCTGAGCACCTCGGACTCATCGATGAAATCCACGCCAAGCTCGCCCAGAATCTGTGCCTCGACGAAGTGGCCGATGCGCGCCTTCGCCATCACGGGGATGGATACGGCGTCGACGATGCCCTCGATAAGCTCCGGATCGGACATGCGGGCCACGCCGCCCTGGGCGCGGATATCGGCAGGCACGCGCTCAAGTGCCATGACGGCGCTTGCGCCCGCATCCTCGGCGATGCGCGCCTGTTCCGGGGTTACGACGTCCATGATGACGCCGCCCTTGAGCATGTCAGCTAGTCCACGTTTCACGCGCGTGGTCGCAATGTTTTCGGTCATGCGCTCTATACTGCCCTGCTCAAGTGGTACAAGTAAAGAACCATTTCTCGCGTGTTGGGTTGTACCACTTATACTGTGTTTATGCCCCTGCGCCTCGACCCCGCCGATACGCGCGCCCTGCCGGTGCAAATCGCCGACGCCGTGCGCGCCGATGCCACCTCCGGCGCGCTGCTGCCCGGCGAAGCTGTGCCCTCCACCCGCGCGCTGGCCACGCAGCTCGGGGTATCGCGCGGCAGCGTGGTCACCGCATATGAGCAGCTCACTGCCGAGGGCTACCTCAGCGCGGAAGTCGGCTCCGGCACCGTCATCAACCCCCGCCTGCCCCACAGCCCGCCGCCGCGCGATAC
>NZ_JBEHFT010000024.1:0-32466 GCF_040225455.1 Corynebacterium sp. KPL2838
CTTCGTGCTCTCAAAGAAAACTACTCCCTACTAGTCGGTAACTGATTTCTCAGTCCAACTAATGGGGAGCAGTTCAGACACGGAAGCGGGGGCTCTAATTGAACGCGGTGCCGTGGGGCACGCGCTCTAGGACTTAGAAGGTGAAGTCTTCATCCAGCGGGACGGAGGCGCCGGTGAATTCACCGAAGCCATCATCGCCGTAGATGGAATCGCCGTAAGTCGGAATCGAGTATGCGGCGTTGCGCGCAGCCTCGGTCGGCTTGACGGAGATATTGCGGTAGCGCGAGATACCGGTACCGGCCGGGATCAGCTTACCGATGATGACGTTCTCCTTGAGACCGATGAGCTTATCGGAGCGCTTGTTAATAGCGGCATCGGTAAGCACGCGCGTGGTCTCCTGGAACGAAGCAGCGGACAGCCAGGACTCGGTAGCCAAGGAGGCCTTGGTAATACCCATAATCTCCGAGCGCAGCTGTGCCGGCTCGCCGCCTTCTGCGACCTGAGCAGCGTTCATCTGCTTGGCCTCAGAAAGGTCAATCAGGTTACCCGGCAGCAGCTCCGTGGTACCGGCGTCGATGACGGTACCACGGCGCAGCATCTGGCGGATGATGATCTCGATGTGCTTGTCGTGGATGGCCACGCCCTGGGTGCGGTACACGGCCTGCACCTCGTTGATGAGGTGCTGCTCCACGCCGCGACGGCCCAGAACCTCAAGCACGTCGTGCGGGTCAGCCGCACCACGCATCAAGCGGTCACCGGTCTCAACGTGGTCGCCGTCCTTCAAGGAACGCTCGATCATCGCATCCGGGTTGGACTCCATCGGGCGACGCACCTGAGCCAGGCCCTGGCGCTTGGACAGCTTCTCGTAAACCACGTCATCAGAGCCGTCATCCGGGGTAATGGTCATGGTCCAGAAGTTGCCCTCATCGGACAGGGACACGGTGCCATCCACGGAGGCAATCGGTGCGCGGTTCTTCGGGTTACGAGCCTCGAAGAGCTCCTGCACACGCGGCAGACCACCGGTAATGTCGCCACCGACACCACCCTGGTGAAAGGTACGCATGGTCAGCTGGGTACCAGGCTCACCAATGGACTGTGCAGCCACGATGCCGACGGCCTCGCCGATGTCTACCAACTGGCCGGATGCCATGGACTTGCCGTAGCACTTAGCACAGACACCAGCCGGGGTCTGGCAGGTCAGCACGGAGCGAACCTTGACGTCGGTGACCTTGGCATCGAGAAGCTTCTGGGTAAGCTCCTCGGTCAAGTCTGCACCAGCCTCTGCGACGACCTCGCCGTTCTCGTCCTTGACGTCGGTGGCAAGCACGCGACCGGAAGCGGAGGTCTCCCACAGCTCGGAGAGGACGACCTTGTCGCCGGATACCTCGCCGATAGGAACGCGCACGCCCTGGCGGGTGCCGCAGTCCTCTTCGCGGACGATGACATCCTGAGCGACGTCCACCAGACGACGGGTGAGGTAACCGGAGTCAGCGGTACGCAGCGCGGTATCGGCCAGACCCTTACGGGAACCGTGGGAGTTGTTGAAGTACTCCAGCACGGACAGGCCTTCGCGGAAGGAGGTCTTAATCGGACGGGTGATGTAATCACCGTGCGAGTTCACAACCATGCCCTTCATACCGGCCAGCGTCCAGATCTGACGCATGTTACCGGCAGCACCCGACTTCACAATCATTGGAATTGGGTTGTAATCCGGGTAGATGTTCTCGACGGCCTCACCAACGGTGTCGGTAGCATCCTTCCACAGCTCAACCAGGCGGTCATAACGCTCGCGCTCCGTGAGAGCACCCTGCTCCCAGTACTTACGCTCGATGCGCTCTGCTTCCTTCTCATAAGACTCGAGGATCTCGGTCTTATTCGGCAGCACCAGCACGTCAGACATCGTAATGGTCACACCGGAACGGGTTGCCCAGTAGAAGCCAGCGTCCTTCATGTTGTCCAGAACCTGGGCCACGGTGATCATTGGGTACTTGGTGGCCAAGTCATTGACCACGTCACCAATGAGCACCTTGCCGTCGGTGCCGCCGCCCTTGCGGACCATGATGCCCTCAAGGTACGGGTAATTCCATGGCAGGAGCTCGTTGAACATGATGCGGCCGATGGTGGTGTAGCCCAACCATGCCTGGCCCTTGGACCAGCCATCGGGGAAGAGCTCTGCCTCGATGTCCTCTGGCGGGCGCAGGTGATCGATGCGGACCTTGATCGGTGCCTGAAGACCAACCGTGCCACGGTCGTAGGCCATCAGGGCCTCGGCGTAGGAGGAGTACACGCCAGTAGCCGGGTAGTCCTCGCCAGCCTCGCGGTAGCGACCGTTGCCGCCGATCTCGTCCTCTGCCTTGTCCATGGTGAGGTAGTACAGGCCGGTCACCATGTCCAGACGCGGCATAGCCAGCGGCTTACCGGATGCCGGGGACAGAATGTTGTTGGAAGCCAGCATCAGCACGCGAGCCTCTGCCTGTGCTTCTGCGGACAGCGGCAGGTGAACTGCCATCTGGTCACCGTCGAAGTCGGCGTTGAAGGCCTCACAAGCCAGTGGGTGTAGCTGGATAGCCTTACCCTCGACCAGCTTCGGCTCGAAGGCCTGGATACCCAGGCGGTGCAGCGTAGGCGCACGGTTGAGCATCACTGGGTGCTCAGAAATGGCCTGTTCCAGCACGTCCCAGACCTCTGGGCGCTGGCGCTCCACCATGCGCTTTGCGGACTTGATGTTCTGGGCGTAGTCGTTTTCGACCAAGCGCTTCATGACGAATGGCTTGAACAGCTCGAGCGCCATCAGCTTCGGCAAACCACACTCGTGCAGCTTCAGCTGCGGACCGACGATAATAACGGAACGACCGGAGTAGTCCACGCGCTTACCCAGCAGGTTTTGGCGGAAACGACCCTGCTTACCCTTCAGCAAATCAGACAGAGACTTCAACGGGCGGTTGCCCGGGCCGGTAACCGGACGGCCACGACGGCCGTTATCGAAGAGCGCGTCCACAGACTCCTGCAGCATGCGCTTCTCGTTATTCACGATGATCTCTGGTGCGCCCAGGTCGATCATGCGCTTCAGGCGGTTATTGCGGTTGATAACGCGGCGGTACAGGTCATTCAGGTCCGAGGTGGCGAAGCGGCCACCGTCCAGTTGCACCATCGGGCGCAGCTCAGGCGGGATAACCGGAATAGCGTCCAGCACCATGCCTGCCGGGTCATTGCCGGAGTTGAGGAATGCGGCAACAACCTTGAGGCGCTTAAGCGCGCGCATCTTCTTCTGGCCCTTGCCGTTGTTGATGATCTCACGCAGCTCCTCGGCCTCTGCCTCGAGGTCGAAGTTGCGTACCAAGGTCTGGATGGCTTCTGCACCCATGCCGCCGGTGAAGTAATCCTCGTAGCGGTCAACCAGCTCTTCGTAGATGGTCTCATCGATGACCATCTGCTTCGGAGCAAGCTTCAGGAAGGTGTTCCAGATTTCATCCAGGCGTGCGACTTCGCGCTCGCCGCGCTCGCGGATGTGCTGCATTTCCTTATCGGCAGCGTTTTGTACCTTCTTGCGGGCATCGGCACGCGCACCGGCTGCCTCCAGCTCCGCCAGGTCGGACTCGAGCTTGGAAGCGCGCTCTGCGATCTCGGACTCGGTATCGTCCTCAACGTCCTTCTTCTCCAGCAGCATTTCCGCTTCCAGGGTGGACTGATCGTTGTGGCGAGCCTCTTCATCAACGGAGGTGATGATGTTGGCAGCGAAGTAGATGATGCGCTCAAGGTCCTTCGGAGCCAGGTCCAGCAGGTAGCCCAAGCGGGAAGGAACGCCCTTGAAGTACCAGATGTGGGTTACCGGAGCAGCCAGCTCGATGTGGCCCATGCGCTCACGGCGCACCTTGGACTTGGTGACCTCAACGCCGCAGCGCTCACAGATGATGCCCTTGTAACGGACGCGCTTGTACTTACCGCAAGCACACTCCCAGTCACGGGTGGGTCCGAAAATGCGCTCGCAGAACAGGCCGTCCTTTTCCGGCTTCAGCGTGCGGTAGTTAATGGTCTCGGGCTTTTTAACCTCGCCCTTAGACCAGCGACGGATATCGTCAGCAGTGGCCAGACCGATGCGGAGCTCGTCGAAGAGATTTACGTCAAACACGTAATGTCTCCCTTTCATCCTCGTTTTATGAGGAGTTGATGGCATTTAATGAATTAATCTTTATTGCCCGCTCGCGGCGGCCCCGGTGATAAACACCGAAACCGTGCATTCCGCGGTGGACCGAGAATCTATTTAGGCGATGTCAGCGGAAGAACCCTCATCGCGGGACAAGTTAATGCCAAGCGATGGGCTATCCATGTCATCGTCATCAGAGCCAGACAGCTCCATCGGGGTGCCGTCGGTGGAAAGAACTTCCACGTTCAGGCACAGGGACTGCAGCTCCTTGAGCAACACCTTGAAGGACTCAGGGATGCCCGGATCTGGAATGTTGTCGCCCTTCACGATGGCCTCGTAGACCTTCACGCGGCCTACCACGTCATCGGACTTGATGGTCAGCAGCTCCTGCAGGGTGTAAGCAGCACCATAAGCCTGCATTGCCCACACCTCCATCTCGCCGAAGCGCTGGCCACCGAACTGAGCCTTACCACCCAGTGGCTGCTGGGTAATCATGGAGTAAGGACCAGTGGAACGAGCGTGAATCTTCTCATCCACCAAGTGGTGCAGCTTGAGCATGTACATATAGCCCACAGAGATGGGGTACTTGTACGGCTCGCCCGAGCGGCCATCGAAAAGCGTGGCCTTACCGTGCTCGTTGACCAAGACGTCGCCGTCGCGGTTCGGGCGGGACGATGCCAACAGGCGCTCGATCTCGTGGTTGGTAGCACCATCGAAGACCGGGGTGGCGGTCAGGGAGTCCGCAGGGACATCGTAAAGCTCTTCCGGCAAGGTCTTGAGGAGCTCAGCGTTAGCCGGATCCTCGGTATCGACCTTCCAGCCGGCGTGAGCCAACCAACCCAAGTGCAGCTCAAGCACCTGGCCGATGTTCATACGGCGCGGCACACCGTGGGTGTTAAGCAGGATGTCCACCGGGGTGCCGTCCTCCATGAACGGCATATCCTCTGGCGGCAGAATCTTGCCCACAACACCCTTGTTGCCGTGGCGGCCGGCCATCTTATCGCCGTCCTGGATCTTGCGCTTTTGCGCAACATAGACGCGGATCATCTCGTTGACGCCAGGTGCCAAGTCGTCATCATCATCGCGGGAGAAGCGAGCAACGCCAATGACCTTGCCCACCTCACCGTGCGGAACCTTCATGGAGGTATCGCGAACCTCGCGGGCTTTCTCACCGAAGATGGCGCGCAGCAGGCGCTCTTCCGGAGTCAGCTCAGTCTCACCCTTCGGGGTGACCTTACCAACGAGGATATCGCCAGCACGGACGTCAGCACCGATGCGGATGATGCCGCGTTCGTCGAGGTCGCTCAAGACGTCCTCGGAGACGTTTGGAATCTCGCGGGTGATTTCCTCGGCGCCTAGCTTGGTATCACGAGCATCGATCTCATGCTCCTCGATGTGGACGGAGGTCAGGATGTCCTCTTCCACGATGCGCTGGTTGAGGATGATGGCGTCCTCGTAGTTGTGGCCTTCCCACGGCATGAACGCAACCAGCAGGTTACGGCCAAGCGACATCTCACCGTTGTGGGTACCTGGGCCATCGGCCAAAACCTGGCCGGCCTCTACGCGCTGACCCATGGATACCAGCGGGGTCTGGTTGTAGTTGGTGCCCTGGTTGGTGCGCTCGAACTTGCGCAGGATGTAGGTATCGCGCTGGCCCTCATCGTCCATGATGGTGATGACATCAGCGGTGACGTTTTCCACCACACCGGCCTTTGGCGTGATGACGACGTCGCCAGCGTCATAAGCAGCGCGCTGCTCCATACCGGTACCCACCAGTGGGGCCTCGGAACGAACCAGCGGAACCGCCTGCTTCTGCATGTTCGCACCCATCAAGGCACGGTTAGCATCGTCATGCTCCAAGAACGGAATCATGGCGGTACCAACGGAGACCATCTGGCGCGGGGAAACGTCAACGTAGTCCACACCGGAGGCATCGGTCACTCCGATGTCACCCTCCTTCAAACGGACCTCGATGCGCTCACCGATCAGACGGCCTTCCTCGTCCTGCTCCACCTCGGCCTGAGCAATAGCGAAGCGATCCTCCTCATCAGCGGTGAGGTACTCAACCTGATCCGTAACCTTGCCGTCAACGACCTTGCGATACGGGGTCTCGATGAAGCCGAAGGAGTTCACGCGGGCGTAGGACGCCAGCGCACCAATCAGGCCAATGTTCGGACCCTCAGGGGTCTCAATCGGGCACATGCGGCCGTAGTGCGAAGCGTGCACGTCTCGCACCTCAATGCCGGCGCGCTCACGGGACAGACCGCCTGGGCCCAGCGCAGACAGGCGGCGCTTGTGGGTCAGGCCGGACAGGGAGTTATTGTGGTCCATGAACTGCGAGAGCTGCGAGGTACCAAAGAACTCGCGGATAGCAGCAGAAACTGGACGCACGTTAATCAGGGATGTCGGCGTAATGGACTCGGCGTCCTGAGTGGTCATGCGCTCGCGCACGACGCGCTCCATGCGGGACAGGCCCACGCGGACCTGGTTCTGGATGAGCTCACCCACGGTGCGCAGACGACGGTTACCAAAGTGGTCGATATCGTCGGTGTTCAGTGAGATCATCTCGCCGTTTGGCGCCTTCATCTCACGCTCGCCAACGTGCAGGCGTACCAGGTACTCCAAGGTGACGGCGATGTCCTCTTCAGTCAGGGTCATCAGACCGTCGTGGTCGCCGCCAAGGCCCAGCTTGCGGTTGGCCTTGTAGCGGCCAACCTTGGCGAGGTCATAGCGCTTAGCGCGGAAGAAGGAGTTATCCAACAAGGACTGCGCCAGCTCACGGGTAGGCTGCTCGCCCGGGCGCTGCTTGCGGTAGATCTCCAGCAGCGCTTCATCGGTATTGGAAACGCCGTCAGATTCCAGGGTGGACATCATGAGCTCAGAGAAGCTGAAGCGCTCCCTGATCTGCTCCTCGGTCCAACCCAGCGCCTTCAACAGGACGGTCACCGGCTGGCGGCGCTTGCGGTCAATGCGCACGCCGACGGTATCGCGCTTGTCCACGTCAAACTCCAGCCAAGCACCGCGGGAAGGAATAATCTTCACGGAGTGCAGCGGGCGTTCGGTGGACTTATCGATGGAACGATCGAAATACACGCCCGGGGAACGCACCAGCTGGGAGACGATGACGCGCTCGGTACCGTTCACGATGAAGGTACCCATATCCGTCATGATCGGGAAGTCGCCGATGAAGACGGTCTGCGACTTAATCTCTTGGGTGTCGTTATTAATAAACTCTGCGGTCACGTACAGCGGCGCGGAGTAATTGATGTCCTTTTCTTTACACTCGTCGACGGTGTTTTTCACCGGCTCGAAGCGAGGCTCCGACAAGGACAGGGACATATTGCCCGAGTAGTCCTGAATCGGCGAGAGCTCTTCGAGGATATCCTCAAGGCCGCTTGTCACGCGTGCGTTATCGCCGCGCTCAGCCTGCTCACGCTCGCGCCATTCCGGCGAGCCGACGAGCCAAGCAAAGGAATCGAGTTGTACGTCAAGGAGGCCCGGCAGGGCGATAGGCTCGCTAATTTTTGCAAACGAGTATCGCTTCGGGGCTCCGGGGATATTGGCCACTGACTTGGTCTGGCGGGAGACTGCCAAGATGGGTCCTTCCAGCACCTCACGCGGATTGCTACTCGCCCTGGCCGACGAGCAACAAAACCGCTGGTAATTTTAGCATTCGGTCTGCTGTGGAGTGTCTGGGTTCAGAATGCACAAAATCACCTTGTCAAGTCGGTTTTGCCATCACCAACCCGAAAGGCTAAATGTGCCCCGAAGATCCAGATTCCAGCGCAACGAATTAGTGTATAGGAAAAACTCAGGTATGTAAAGACACACCACTCTTAAGGCTTTTTCATTCCGCGTTCGGGGGCAAGCTCTCGCTCGCCGCTGCGCCAACGCGGCAGTAATGCTGCACCGCGTCTATCGCGGTAACCACAAGCACCGTACCACTAAAAACTCATTCCACCGCAACCCGAACCGCGCTTAAGGCTTTTAGCTGGCATTTTCGCTATTAACTTTGGCTTTGTTCTTCTTGCCCCGCCGACGCACATGCTTGTTTTTGCGGTCCCATATTCCAAGCGCCCCAATGACTCCGATAAAGATGAGCACGATCCCGATGCCCAGGGCCGCCCAGCGCGCTATCTCCGCCACGTGGTTGCGTGGGAACGATTTCGCTTCCTCGAGTAGTGCTGCGCGGGATTCCTCTGAGGTGGAACCGTTAAAGACGAATGCTCGCTCGCGACCTACGCCCTCGCGGTCCGCGTAGTAGTCATCGATATCCATATCCATACCCACCACCAGGCCCGTGGCTTGGTCAACATAGAAGTCCCGGCTACCCGAGTGCATCAAATAACCAGGTTCCTGGCCCCCATCTTCTTTAGGAACGGAGGTGGTATTGCCATCGGCCGCATAAAGCTGCGCTACGTTCGTCGGCTCGATTTCCTGGTGATACCGATACACTGTGCGGCCTTCTACTTCGGTCTCTTCTTCAAAGACCGCGTCCACCGCCTTACGTAGGGTGGGGTCAAAGACCGGGTAATTCGTTTTCTCCGCATCCGCCGGGAATTTCAGCCAGTAGCCATCGATAGCAACCTTCTCTTCGGGGCTGGCCAAGGTGTGACTGAGGCTAGCTTCTGCCTCTGCCTCACCGCTCAGGCGGTCAATGGGATAGGTCCAGACCTGCGCTTGGCTTAAATCGTCGAACCCTTGGCCATCGCCGCGCAGGCGCGTCTCCCCTATGCGCAGCGTCGCAGTATCTTCATCCGAAGGCTCTTGGATGCCCGCATTAATCTGGTAGGTCATCGGCCCGGAATACGGCGACGTTCCATCTTTATTAACCACTTTGGAATCAGCGGAGTCATCCTTAAGGGTCCACGTGGTGTTTTTGAGTTCCAACGGCAACCGCGGCGAGAAATTCAAAAACGCCGGCGCCGCTATTCCGGCGGCCACCAGCGCTACGCCGAGACCTAGTAAAAGGACGGAAAAGATGCGGGACTTGGGCAGCATGGGGGCTAATTCTACAGCGCTAGCCCTCGAATCCTAGTTTCTACAGGCGGGCTCGAGCGGACTAAGCCTAAGATTCCTCCGCCGTGTGCTTATCCCACGCGATAATGCCGCTCGTATCCGTCGTGCACCGAGCACACCAAAGGTCATATTCTTCTTGCAATCCCAACCAGAATTCGGCGGAATTGCCAAAATACGCCGAAAGACGCAAAGCCATATCCGCGCTCAATCCGATTCGCCCTCGGACAAGCTTCGAAATCTGGGATTTGCTGCTGAAAACGTCCTGCGCCAAGCGATATTGAGTAATGCCTAAAGGCGCCAAAAACTCTTCGCTTAATACCTCTCCTGGGTGCGGCACAGGGACTGTATCCAGTGCTCCTTCTGAGTCATTAGTGGTAATCGATGAAGTCAACATCGATAGCTCCCTTCTCTGTCCACCGGAAAATTATCCTCCACTGTGCATTCACTCGAATCGAATAAAAGCCTTCGAACTGACCTCTGAGCTTTTCCAGGTGATTCGCTGGTGGAACTCTTAAATCAGAAACTGTCGCAGATCGATCAATCATGATCAACTTCCGGCGTAATACTTTCCGTAATTCAGGAGGTACGTACTTGGGCGATTTACCATTAATGTGAAACAGCTCTAAGCTATCTCTCCTAAATTCCACAATCCTATAGTGTCACACTTTGAAACTTGAGTCTACCGCTGAGACCACCCTTATTAGAGTCGTCGCAACGCCCCCTTGAATCCAAGGAACCCGTAAAACGGGAGAAACCCCCATCTCCCACCGCGTATAGCGCGGTAAGAGTGGGGGCTTCGAAAGCGTGAAGCTCAGTAAAATTACTTGAGCTCGACGGAAGCGCCAGCCTCTTCCAGCTTGGTCTTAGCAGACTCAGCGTCATCCTTGGAAGCGCCTTCGATGATGGCCTTAGGTGCACCCTCAACCATTTCCTTAGCTTCCTTCAGGCCCAGGCCGGAGACGAGCTCGCGGACAGCCTTAATAACGCCGATCTTCTTAGCGCCAGCGTCGGTCAGAACGACGTCGAACTCGGTCTGCTCCTCGGCAGCGGAAGCGCCGCCCTCAGCCGGAGCGCCCGGTGCAGCAGCGGCAACCGGTGCAGCAGCCTCAACGTCAAAGACGTCCTCGAATTCCTTAACGAACTCAGACAGTTCGATGAGGGTCATTTCCTTGAAAGCTTCAATGAGCTCGTCCTTGGTGAGCTTAGCCATGATGGCAAGTCCTTTCTGTGTTGTGTGCTTGTTCCCCGGTAATGAGGTAGCAAACACGGTGTTTTATGTGTGCGTCTGTTGTGACGACTTAAGCTTCTGCTTCCTTCTTGTCCTGCAGAGCAACAACGGTGCGAACCGCCTTGGTTGCAGGAGCGTTGAAGACAGCGGCTGCCTTCGCCATAGAACCCTTCATAGCGCCAGCCAGCTTTGCGAGGGTGGTCTCGCGGTTGTCCAGATTGGCGATGGCCTGAACCTGCTCCGCAGACAATGCGTCGCCGTCCATGTAGCCACCCTTGATGACGAGTGCCTTGTTGTCATCAGCAAACTTGGTGATGACCTTCGCAGCATCCACTGCCTCGCCCTTGATGAACGCAATTGCGGTCGGGCCAGTCAGCAAATCATCAAGACCTTCGATGCCAGCTTCGTTGGCAGCGATCTTGAAGAGGGTGTTCTTGGCGACGGAGTAGTCAACGTCAAAGCCCAGGTTGTTACGCAGCTCCTGCAGCTGGGATACGGTCAGGCCGCGGTACTCAGTCAAAACGACGGAGCTAGAATCGGCCAGCTTTTCCTTCAGCTCTGCCAAGTCTGCAGTGTTCTTTGGGTTTGCCATTGTCTCTCGCCTCCTTCCAAAACATCTCTTTTATTTTCCGCCGGGGCCTTCCAAAAAGAAAAGCCCCGTGCAAGAGCACAGGGCGTGCGACATGGGAAATGCCGCGGAATGCGCAAAGTGTCTCCTGCGTGGGCCGCCTCCAGGGTGGAGAACTTTCAATCCTTAGTGGATGACCAACGGTCTTCGGTGAACTTTGACTCGGCCACAAGGCCGTTCAAACTTCACAAGGGATACTACCGCGCTTTCCTCGTATTCCCAAATTGCCCAGCCGCGTAGGCTATCTATTATGACTTCCCTCATGTGGTTTCGCAATGACCTGCGCTTATCCGATAACCAGGCCCTTACCCGCGCCGCGGAGGCCGCCACCGATAAAAACGGTTCAAAGCCAGAGTTAGTGGCCGTAGTCCTCGACGAGCCCGCCTACCCCGGCACCCGGCCGCTCGGTGGCGCCACTCACTGGTGGCGGGAGAGTTCGCTCTATGCCCTAGCGCAGGAGCTTGCCTCCCGTGGGGTGAAGCTTCTGCGCGCTACCGGCGATGCCCGCGCCGTCATTCCCCGCATCTCCCACGAGGTTGGCGCCGATACCGTCACCTGGACCCGCCGCTACCACGGCCCGCTGCGCGAAGTCGATGCCACGGTCAAAGCAACGCTTGCCGATGCCGGAGTTAACGCCATCTCCTGCCCCGGTTTCACCCTCGTGGAGCCATGGGAGATCACCAATGGCCAGGGCAAACCCTATAAGGTCTTTACTCCCTTCGCGGCCGCCGCACGATCCCAGGTCGCCGACGATGAGCCGCTGCCAGTACCGGAATTGCTGGCGGAGCGGGAGATGGGGGCATCGGCAAGCAGCAGTTGGCCCAACCCCAGCGCCGATGAACCGCAGTGGGCTGCGTCGCTCGCCCAGTATTGGACGCCAGGGGAGGCAGGTGCGCGCGAACGCCTAGCCCAGCTCGACTTAACTCACTATGCCAGAGAACGCGATATACCCGCGCACAACGCCACCTCTCTGCTATCGCCGCACCTGCGCTTTGGCGAGGTATCCCCACGCGAAGTTTGGGTGGCCGCCGCCGAGGAACCCGACGCGGAGAAGTTCCACTCCGAGTTGCTGTGGCGCGACTTTGCCTGGCACCGGCTCTACCACCTGCCCGATCTGGCCACCCGCAACGTGCGGCAAAAATTCAACCGCTTCGACTGGTCCTGGGATGACCCGCGGCTAAAGGATTGGCAGGAGGGTACGACGGGCATCCCACTTGTCGATGCCGGTATGCGCGAGCTCTGGCACACCGGCTACATGCACAACCGCGTGCGCATGGTGGTGGGTTCGTTTCTTACCAAGAACCTGGGAATCCATTGGCGCCTAGGCGAGGAATGGTTTTGGGACACCCTGGTGGATGCCGATGCCGCGTCCAACCCATTTAACTGGCAATGGGTGGCCGGCTGCGGCGATGATGCCGCGCCCTTCTTCCGCATCTTCAACCCTGAAACCCAGGCACAGCGCTTCGACCCCGAAGGCGCCTATATCCGCCGCTGGGCTCCCACGTTATCCGCCCCACCCATCGTGGATCTCAGGCAGTCGCGCCAGGCGGCCCTAGATGCCTACTCCGAGATCAAAGGCGCAGACTAACGCTCAATACCTAGACTTTTCGTTCACACCGCAAGGCCTGTTGAACGATGCAAAAGACCCCAAGGAAAATCCTCGGGGTCTTCATTCACGCGCTATGCGCTATCACCGTCTTAGTCGGTGTAGCCCTTCTGCACGGAGCCGTCCACAGGAATGCCTGGGCCGGAGGTGGTGGAGATGGTGGCGCGCTTGATGTAGATGCCCTTAGCGGAAGCAGGCTTCAGGCGCTGGATCTCATCCATGAGGGCGCCGTAGTTCTCAGCGAGCTTCTCAGCATCGAAGGAAGCCTTACCAAGGATGGCGTGCAGGTTTGCAGCCTTGTCCACGCGGAAGGAGATCTTACCGCCCTTAACCTCGCTAATTGCCTTAGCAACGTCGTTGGTTACGGTACCGGTCTTCGGGTTAGGCATCAGACCACGTGGGCCCAAGACGCGGGCAACGCGGCCAACCTTGGCCATCTGGTCGGGGGTAGCGATGGCAACGTCGAAGTTCAGGTTGCCCTCGTTGATCTGCTCGATCAACTCGGAGGTGCCGACGATGTCAGCGCCAGCTTCCTGAGCTGCGGTAGCCTTCTCGCCCTCAGCGAAGACGGCGACGCGAACGTCCTTACCGGTGCCGTTAGGCAGGGAGACGGTACCGCGCACCAGCTGGTCAGCCTTGCGCGGGTCAACACCTAAGCGGAAGACGACGTCAACGGTGGCGTCGAAGTTCTTGGAGGAGGTCTCCTTGGCCAACTTTGCGGCCTCGATCGGACGGTACAGGCGGGACTTATCTACAAGTTCCGCAGCGGCCTTATAAGCCTTAGACTTGGTGCTCATTTAACAATTCCTTTTCTGGATTGGCGTGGTATTTGGCGGGCCGAAGCTGGCCCTACCACATAAAGTTTTTACTTCTCCGGTGCGCCATCGATGTTAAGGCCCATAGAGCGGGCGGTACCAGCGATGATGTGTGCGCCGGCCTCGATGTCGCGGGCGTTGAGGTCCTCGAACTTGGTCTGTGCAATTTCCTTGCACTGATCCCAGGTGACGGTGCCGACCTTATCGGTGTGCGGAACACCGGAACCCTTCTGGACGCCAGCGGCCTTCAGCAGCAGCTTGGCTGCCGGCGGGGTCTTCAGCTTGAAGTCGAAGGAGCGGTCTTCGTAGACGGTGATCTCAACAGGAACCACGTTGCCACGCTGGTTCTCGGTAGCGGCGTTATAAGCCTTGCAGAATTCCATGATGTTGACGCCGTGGGCACCCAGTGCCGGGCCAACTGGCGGTGCCGGGTTAGCGGCGCCAGCCTCGATCTGCAGCTTGATGAAGCCAGATACCTTCTTCTTTGGAGCCATCGAATTACCTCTTTCCTGTGGTACCGAACCTGCGTCACGATGAATAACGCGGCCCGTCCGGATGCTCACCTCAGTGGGCCACCGGAGGATGAAACGATTTACGTGTGCGCACGCAAAAGGCGCACGGCGTTCCAGTCTAGAACACCGTGCGCCCTGCACAAAATCATTTTTTAAGAAATGCGCTCGATTTCCGTCGGCGACAACTCCACTGGGGTTTCACGGCCGAAGATGGAGACTAGGCCCTGCATCTTGCCGGTCTCCGGGTCAATTTCGGAGATGGTGGCAGACACTGCAGCCAGCGGGCCGGACAGGATGGTAACGGCCTCGCCCACCTCGAAGTCGTGGGCGTATTTCTTGGCCACTTCCTTCTCCGGCATTTCAACGACCTGCTCGCCCTCTTGCTCGTTCGCAGCTGCCTCGCCCTTGGTGGCGGGAGCTTCATTCGGCATGAGGAACTTAGCCACGTCGCGGGTCTTCACCGGCGTCGCGTTGCCTTCATTGCCCACGAAGGAGGTAACGCCGGGGGTTTCGCGGATGACGGACCAGGCGGCATCGTTAAGCTCAGCGCGTACCAGAACGTAGCCCGGCAGCAGCTTGCGCTTTACAATCTTCTTCTTGCCGTCCTTGTTTTCCATGATCTGCTCGATGGGGACGACGACCTCGAAGATGGAGTCTTCCACCTCAAGGGTCTGCGCACGCATGTCGAGGTTTGTGCGCACCTTGTTTTCGTAGCCGGAGTAGCACTGGATGATGTACCACTGGCCCGGCTGCTTCTTCAGCTCGCGGGTGAATTCGCGCAGGCGCTTGCGGTAAGCGGCGTCCTCGGCCTCTTCCTCGGTTTCGGCGGAAGCCTCCGCAGCGGCCTCTTCGGACTCTGCACCGGTCTCTTCGGCGGACTCGGCCTCCGCCGAAGGGGCATCGGCAAGCGCAGCGTCTTCTGCGCCAGCCGGTGCTGCGGCCTCCTCTTGGGCGTCCTCGACTACGCTGGCGTGCTCTGCCGCCTGCTCCTGCACGTTGGACTGCATAGCCTCCTCTAGGGAGGTTCCTGGGTTTTCGACGTTATTTTCGTCGCTCATGAGTGGTACTCCAAAATGTCATCGGCGCGTGTTGTAGAACCAGCCTACCCGCGGCGCGTGTGGGCAAAAAGTATCCCGCCGTTCCGGAGTGCGGAAACAGCGGGATAAAAGTTTATGGCGCCATTCTAGCTAATTAGTCAGAATCTTCTCAACTCCGAGGCCAGCCAGGGTATCGACGCCCCAAACAAGCGCGGTGATGACGATCAAGAAAGCGAACGTGATGAGGGTGTACTGCAGCATCTCTCCACGGGTGGGCCACACCACCTTCTTCATTTCAGAGACAACCTCGCCGGGGAATGCGGCGACGCCGCCACCCGGGCTCTCGGTGCTGTTTTTATCCTCAACGCGGACCACGTTCTTCTTCGCCGAGTCCGTGGAGGTCGTGGAAGCCGCACCAGAAAGCTGGCGCTTACCGGTAGGACGCGGCGCCGCCGAGCCGTTCGGCTGCTGCTCATCGCTCACAGCTAACCCTCCTTGGGAAATGAAATCTTTTTTCTAGGCATGAACCTCCGCCCAGACATAACTTTGTCAACCCTAGCAAAAGGTGCACGGGCAGGAAAGCATGCCAGGGCGGGTGAGCCGCATCTGTGACAAAAATATCCCCGCCATCTGGAAAGCAGATGCCGGGGATCCTTGCAGGGGCGACAGGACTCGAACCTGCAACCTACGGTTTTGGAGACCGTTGCGCTACCAATTGCGCCACGCCCCTATTTTATTTTTCGTGACTCTAGAACGTCACGCGCCGATGACCTTACCAGATACCTAATTCCGCACGGAAACCAGTACGCCGTTAAGGCCATAGGCACGGTAGTAAAAAAGCGCCGTAATGGCGCTTTTCTTTCCCGGTAGCGATGGCGAGAATTGAACTCGCGACACAGCGATTATGAGTCGCTTGCTCTACCACTGAGCTACACCGCCATGGTGAACACCTTCATCCTGCAGGAAGATATTTCCTCCAGACATGAATGGAGCCCCCTGACAGAATCGAACTGTCGACCTTTTCCTTACCATGGAAACGCTCTGCCGACTGAGCTAAGGGGGCACATCCCAGCATCAAGCACATCAATATTTCGTTGTGCTCTCCGTTGCGGACTTCAATAATGTAACCTGACACCTCCACTTTGCACAAATCGCCACGTCAGCCCCCATAAGTGAGGAAATTTCTGGGGCTTATTCAATGCTGGTCCTCCCCACCCGGTGTGCTTGAATGAAAGGCATGCTGGATCATAAAGACTGTCTTTCTATCGACGCCGCGAAGCTCTACTACAACTCCGGGTTCTCGCAGGCGGAGGTTGCGGCTCACCTGGGGATTTCCCGGCCGACGGTCTCCAAGTTACTCACTCATGCCGCCGAGCGCGGCTTTGTCACCGTGAGTATTACCGATCCCCGCGAGCAGTCCGATGAGCTGGTTTCTGCCCTCTGCGAGCGCTTTTCGCTTGCCGATGCCCGCGTCACCGCCACCCCTCCCGGCGGATCCCTGCTCGCGGATTTAGGCAGCGCTGGCGCCGCCCTATTGGAAGAGCTCATTACCGATCACACCTCGGTGGGCTTGTCCTGGGGCGAAACCATGTCCGCGGTGGCCTCCCATTTGCGCAAGCGGCCACTGGAGGGTGTGGACATCATCCAGCTCAAGGGCGGGCATTCTCACTCGGAGCGCTCCACCAAGGATCTGCAGACTATGCAGGCATTTACCCAGGCCTTTAATGCCGAGGCACACCTGCTTCCCCTCCCGGTGATCTTCGATTCCGTCGAGGCCAAAAAGTGGGTCTCGCGCGATAGGCATATTGCCAAGATTTTGCAGATGGGGGCATCAGTAAGCGTGGCGGTATTTACCGTCGGCGCGATGAAGAAAGAATCGCTCGCGCTTAACTTGGGATATCTCACCGAAAGCGAAGAGGAAGAATTGCTCACCAATGCGGTGGGAGATGTATGCTCGCGCTTTTTCACCACCCAAGGCGATGTTGCCAGCCAGGCGGTGGATGAGCGCACCGTTGGCATTAGCCTGAGCGATTTAGCAACGCGTCCCACCCGCGTCTTAGTAGCCGGTGGCGCTCATAAGGCCGAGGCACTACAGGTCGCCTTGGATATGGGCCTTGCCACCCACCTAGTCACGGATCAAACCACGGCGCACAAGCTGGTGAGCTCTACAGAGAGTCGCCTTCCTCACCATTAATGCACATTTGTTAATTATTTCATTGACATTGGTGCCGCGGGGGCTAAACTGACTGGTAACACAGTCCACCAGTCCACGTTGAGGAGTACTCCATGTCTCAGACTGAGATTTCCACCCCGCACATCAACCCGCACGGCGCCCCCATCGCAGAGACCGTTTTGCTGCCCGGCGATCCCCTCCGCGCCAAGTTCATCGCGGATACCTTCTTGGAAGATGTCGTCCAATTCAATGAAATCCGCAACATGCTGGGCTTTACCGGCACCTACAACGGCAAGCCCATCTCCGTTATGGGCACCGGTATGGGAATTCCCTCTATCGGTATCTACTCCTGGGAATTGATCCATAAGTTCGGTGCGAAAAAGCTCATCCGCGTCGGCTCCATCGGTGCTATGCAAGAAGACATCGAATTGCACGATGTCATCGTGGCATCTTCTGCTTCTACCGATTCCAACTTTCTGTCACAGTATGACCTGCCGGGCACCTACGCCCCCACCGCATCCTGGAAGCTACTCAAGGCGCTGGTAGATGAGGCCGAGCGCCAAGAGACCCCGATTCACGTGGGCAATATCCTAAGTTCTGACATGTTCTACCACATGGATAAGACCGTCAACGGCCGCTGGGCGCACATGGGCGTGCTTGGTGTGGAAATGGAATCCGCCGCACTCTATGCCACCGCCGCCGAGGCCGGTGTCGACGCCTTGGGCCTATTCACCGTCTCAGACAATGTGGTCAACGGCACCCAGCTTTCTGCCGAGGACCGCCAGAGCGCATTCCACACCATGATGAAACTCGCCTTGCCACTTAACGCAGTCGACTAAGCTCCTCTTCCCACAAAGGACAACTTCCATGCTGAAAAAAGTTAAGGCCATGCCGGGGGATCGCACCCAGGTTAACCCCAAGGCGGCCGTCCCTATCCTCCTTTTCGTCTTCGTCTTCTCCCTCATCATTGACAATGGATTCAAGACGATGACCATGCCGATCGCGGAAGCACTGGAGATCTCCGATAAGACCGCGTCGCTGCAGGCCTCCCTTGCCGGCGTCATCATTGGTATCGGCGCCGTCGTCTACGCCGCCTTGGCAGACTCCATCTCTATTCGGAAGCTCATGCTCACCGGCATAGTTTTTGTGGCCGTGGGTTCCATCCTGGCCTTCATCTTCTCCGGTTCGTGGGCCATGGTGTTGACTGGGCGTTTGATTCAGACCACCGGTTTGGCCGCCGCTGAAACGCTGTATGTCATCTACGTGACCAAGCACTTGAGTGAGGATGATCAAAAGACCTACCTCGGCTTTTCCACCGCTGCCTTCCAGGCCGGCCTGCTCATTGGTGCGCTGACCTCTGGGTTCATCTCCACCTACGTGTCCTGGACGGCGATGTTCCTCATCCCCCTTATCCTCCTGCTCACCATTCCGCCCATCATTAAAAATGTGCCGGAAGATGAGGCCGTGGAGGGCCACCTGGACGCATTAGGCCTGTTCTTTGTCGCCGTCTTCGCCAGCGCTCTCATCATGTTTATGCAGGATTACGCCTGGTACTGGCTCGTCTTGGCAGCCATTGGCTTAGTCCTGTTCATCGTGCACATCAAGAACGCAAAGAACCCCGTGGTCACCCCGGAATTCTTTACCAATGGACGCTACGTGTGGACCATCGTCATGGTGCTCTTTGTCTATTCCACCCAGCTGGGCTTTATCTTCCTGCTTCCCTATGCAGCCCAAGACATGCACGGCATGAGCCTTGACCGTGCTTCGTTGTTGCTCATTCCTGGCTATGCCTGCGCCGTGCTCGTCGGTATTTTGTCCGGCAAGATCGGCACGGTTCTCTCGTCTCGATCCACCATCTATACCGCTTTTGCTTTGGTTGCAGGTTCCTTATTCATTGCCGCGCTGTTTGCACAGGTTCACGTGGCTGTGCTTGTTATCACCATTATTGCCTTTGCCAGCGGCTTTTCCCTGATGTACGCCCCCCTGGTCAATACTGCGCTGCGCAATATCACCGCAGCCAAGTCCGGTATCGCCATCGGCTTTTATAACCTCACCATCAATATCGCCATCCCGCTGGGCATTGCGTACACCGCCAAGCTGATGGAGTCCACCAGCTACACCACCACCCTGCTCATTCTCACCGTCATCGCCCTCTTCGGTTCCTCGCTGTACATCATTTCGGATCTAAAGATGGCTAAAAACGAACCCGCCCCAGTTTCCTAAAGGAGAAAATCATGACTTCCCAGAACCTCACCCGCTCAGACGTTGCTTCCTACATCGACCACACCCTGCTCAAGCCAGAGGCCACCCCGGAGCAGTTCCGCGCCTTGGTAGAAGAGGCCACCGAGCTTGGCACCTATGCCGTGTGCGTCTCCCCTTCCGCCCTGCCGCTCGAGACCCCAGAGTCCCTCCACGTCGCCACGGTCGTGGGCTTTCCCTCCGGCGCCGTCAAGCCGGAAATCAAGGCTGCTGAGGCAGCCCGCGCGGTTGCCGATGGCGCCGAGGAAGTAGACATGGTCATCAACATCCCGCTGGCCATCGAGGGCCGCGCCGAGGAGCTCCAGGCAGAAATCCAGGCCGTGCGCGATGCCATCCCAGGCAAGGTGCTCAAGGTCATCATCGAGTCTGCCGCGCTTTCCGATGCCGCCATTGTCCTCGCCTGCCAGGCCGCCGCTGCCGCTCAGGCGGACTTTGTAAAGACTTCCACAGGTTTCCACCCCGCCGGCGGTGCCTCCACCCACGCAGTCAAGCTCATGCGCGAGACCGTAGGCAACAAGCTGGGCGTGAAGGCCTCCGGCGGCATCCGCACCGCCGAGGATGCTCTCGCCATGATCGAGGCCGGCGCCAGCCGCCTGGGGCTGTCCTCCTCTGCCAAGATCCTCGAGGAGCTTTAAGCCATGTCTGTGGATAAGACCTTCGACATCAACTACGCCCGCACCTGGGCCGAACACGATCCGGATGCGGACACCGCCCGTCAGGTGCTCACGTGGATCGAGGAAGATAACTCCGAAGAACTCGCCGCCGCCTTCGCGGGCCCCCTGAACTTTGGTACCGCGGGCCTGCGCGCTGCCGTGGGCGCGGGCGAATCCCGCATGAACCACGCCGTGGTCATTCGCACCACCTACGGTCTTATTACCTGGCTCAAGCAGCAGGTCGATACCCCGATCGTTGTCATCGGCTGCGATGCCCGCCACGGCTCCGCACAGTTCCAGCGCGATGCCGCGCAGGTTATCTCCGCCGCCGGTGGCAAGGCCCTGGTCCTGCCTGCACAGAACCCAACCCCGCTGACCGCTTTCACGGTCCGTTCCCTGGGCGCGGACGCCGGCATTATGGTTACCGCCTCCCACAACCCGCCTGCCGATAATGGCTACAAGGTGTACCTGGGTGGCCGCGTTGCCACCGGCCCGGACGAGGGCGTGCAACTTATTTCCCCAGCCGATAAGGAAATCGCCGCCGCCATTGCTAAGGCCCCCTATGCCGACGAGGTCCCGCTCACCTCCGATCACATCGAGGACGTCGATACCCGCGCGGAGTACCTCGACCGCACCGCCGCGTTGGTCGGTGACAATACCGATATCACCATCGCTCTGACCGCCATGCACGGTGTGGGTGCCGAACTGGGTAAGGAACTGCTGTCTCGCTGCGGCTTTAATGTCTCGCTGGTGCCGGAACAGGCCGCTCCTGACCCGGATTTCCCCACGGTGTCCTTCCCCAACCCGGAAGAGCCCGGCGCCCTAGACCTTGGTATTCAGCATGCCGAGAAAATCGGTGCCGATATCCTTATCGCTTACGACCCTGACGCCGATCGCTGCGCCGCCGCCCTGCCCACCGATGGCACCTGGCGCCAGCTCAGTGGCGATGAGACCGGTGCCTTGCTTGGCGATTACCTTGCTCGCCGCGGCGCTACCGGCAACTTCGCCAACTCCCTCGTATCGTCCCGCCTGCTCGGGCGCATCGCCGCGCACTACGGCCTCGGCCACGAGGAAACCCTGACCGGTTTCAAGTGGATCGCCCGCACCCCGGAACTGGCCTTCGGCTACGAAGAAGCTATTGGTTTCTGCCCCGATCCCAACGCAGTGCGCGATAAGGACGGCATCTCCACCTCCGTGGTGCTCGCCAGCCTCGCTGCTGAATGCAAGGCCGCTGGAAGCAGCCTCCTGGACCGCTTGGATGATATCTACGCCACGGTTGGCGCCCTCCACACCCAGCCGCTGACCTTCCGCGTCGAGGACTTGAGCCTGATTACCCAAGCAATGGACAAGGTCTCTACCACCCCGCCGACCGAGCTCGCTGGCTCCCCGGTATCCAAGGTGGAAAAGTTCGCACAAGGCTCGAAGTTCTTCACCGAGAACGATGACCGCGTCATCGTTCGCCCCTCCGGCACCGAGCCCAAACTCAAGTGCTACCTAGAGTCCCCCGACGCCGGTCGCCTCGATGCCATCGCGGCCGACCTGCGCGATTACTTCGGGCTCTAATCCGCCCGCTTACTGAAGACAGTCTAATGGGCCAGCAGAATATCGCCACCATAGCGCGAATCTGCTGGCCCATACGGCTTTATAAGGCGGCCTAGAGCACAAGGGCTCTTCTTTCCCTACGCGGGAAGCACCCCACTCGGGCGGGCCCTCATGCCATCAGGTCAATTACTTAATATCCAAGTATTCGACTAGTTCTTCCGCGATCTTTTTCGCACCCGTTGGGCCAAGGCCCAAGAACCAGAGGTCATCGCTGACGCGGAAGGCCTTACCATCCTTCACCGCTGACAGATTCTTAAATTGTTCGGATTCGACAATTTTGTCCTCACCAGTGGCCGATGGATCGCCATAGCTGGAGTAGAACAGGTAATCTCCGTCTGCCTCAGAAATGGACTCTGGAGAAATCTCCGCTGCCAGCTCATCAATGTCCTGGTTTTCTGGGCGAGCCAGTCCTGCATCGCGCAGAATGACACCGATAAGGGACTTATTGGCGTACAGGCGGATCTTGTCTGGCATGAATCGAAGCATGGAGACCGTCATGTCCTTCGGCATTTTCTCCTTGATTTGAGCCAAGGTATCCGCATAGTCGTTGAGGATATCGACGGTTTTCTCCTCTTCACCGAGCGCGTCACCGATCAGCCGGAAGTCTTCCTTCCATGGATATCCTGGGCGGATAGCCAACACGGTCGGCGCGATATCGGAAAGCTGCCCGTAGAGATCGTCCACGCGCAGCTGGCTGCCCACGATGAGATCGGGCTTGAGCTCTGCGATTTTTTCGACGTTCACCTCTTGAATGGTGCCAACCGAAGGTACTTCTTTCACCTTGTCAGCCAAGTAATCCGGCACTGGATTCGCACCCTTAGAGGTAACCATGCCTACCGGCTTAATCCCCAAGGACAGCACAGAGTCGAGCTCGCCCATGTCCAGCACCACGACGCGCTCTGGCTTCTCTTTAATCTCAGTTTCACCATTGGCGTGCTTAATGGTGCGCGGGAATTGGCCCGGCTCAGCATCAGTTCCCAACTTGGCGGTTTCTTCATCAGCGGTACCAAAGCGCTCACCGCTATGGGAGACGCTTTCATTGCCCGGACCGCCCTTGGAGTCGTCATTTTCGGCAGCACTGCAGGCAGACAGTGACAAGGCAATGGCGACGGCGGCAGCCATGCTTGATAGCAGGCGTTTTTTGTTGAACATTATTTCTGACATAATGGTTAGCCTAAGCTAACTTACTTATTAATTGAAAATAATATGCCGCATACCAAATCAACGCTCCCCCCAATGGGTGTACCGAATACTCGTCGCCGCAGGTGGCGGGTCGGCACCTTCCTCGCACTTGCACTTCTGCTAATGGTACTTCTGATTGTGCTCAGCCTGTTCATCGGCGCGCAGTCTTTTAGCCCCTCTGAAATAGTCGCAGGCCTCCGCGGCGGCCCCGGCAGCAGCACGGCTGGAGATATCCTCTACGAGCGACGAATCCCACGCACCGTCGCCGCCATCCTTGCGGGTACTGGGCTCGCGGTCGCCGGCTGCATTCTCCAAATCATCACCCGAAACCCGCTGGCAGATACCGGAGTATTCGGCATGAACGCCGGTGCCGCCTTCACGGCCGCGCTCGCGCTTAGCGTATTCGGGCTAACTTCACCCCTAGCTTTTACCGCCGCCGCCTTGATCGGTGCGAGTGGCACCATGCTATTAGTTGCGCGCCTAGGCCGAGACGTGTCTGGAGCCATTGATCCGCTCCGTATCGTGCTTGCCGGCGTGGCGCTAAGCGCTGTGTTCGAAGGCCTTTCTGAGGGCATGTCGCTCCTAGATCCGCAGGCCTTCGCCCGTATCAAGACATGGATGGTGGGCAGCATGGATATTGCCGCTACCACCCCGCTTTATCTCATGTGGTGTGGATTGGCTATCGCCGCAGTGATGTTGGTTTTCTTAGCACCCCGTCTGACCGTCCTGCCGCTGGGTGAACACGCTGCAGAAGCACTTGGCATCAACGTAGCCCAAACCCGCGCGCTGGCCCTCTTTGTTGTATCTTTGCTCGCCGCAACAACCACTGCCGCAGTCGGCGTATTAGCATTTGTCGGCATGCTTGTCCCCCACTTGGTCCGCCAAGTGGGCATCACCAATGAGCGCGATCAGATTTGGATTAGTGGGTTAATCGGTCCAAATCTGCTTCTCTTCGCCGACATCATCGGGCGGCTTATCTTGCCCGGCGAATTACCCGCCGGAGTAACCGTCGCGATAATCGGTGCTCCTTTCCTCATTTTCCTTGCACAACGCAAGCAGGTGGTTCTATGAGGCCCACAGAGCTAGACGCCACGAGGGCCACCACCTCAGTACGCGCCATCGCAGCTCGTTACCGCCGCCGCGAAACAATCGTGCTTTTTGTGGGCATCGCCGCAGTCCTGCTCGCTGCCGTCGTAGCGCTGACGTACCCTGGCGCAGGACTAGATCGCGTGTCAGCCTGGCAGGCGCTCATCCATCCCGACTCCGGCTTCGGCACCACCGTAATCTACGAGTGGCGCTTACCCAGAGTCACCGCTGCCATCGTGGTGGGGGCCGGCCTCGCTATCGCCGGCACGCTTTTTCAAACCGTAACCCGCAACCCGCTGAGCTCGCCCGATATCATTGGTTTTAACACCGGTGCCTATACCGGGGTGATCGTGGTGAGCTACTTAGGATTTAGCAGCTTTATTAACGTCGCATTAGGGGCGGTGATTGGGGGCGGGATTACCGCGCTGATCATCGTCGTCCTGGCCCTGCGCAGGCAGGTCAGCGGCATGCGACTCATCCTGGTCGGTATTGGAGTCTCCCTTACCCTCTCCGCGGTCAACCGTTACCTCATTTTGAGTGCAGATTTGGACACGGCCATGGCTGCGGCCACGTGGGCTGCTGGTTCGCTCAACGGCATTGAATGGATTTTCGTCGGCCCAGCGGCCATCGTGCTGACTCTAATCATCGTGCTAGCTTTCACGTTGAGGTCGCGTTGCGAGGCCTTAGAGCTTGCCGATGACACCGCCTACTCCCTCGGCCTAAATGTAACCCGCACCCGCCTTGTTCTAGTGTTCCTCTCTGCCCTATTAACAGCACTGTGCACCGCGCTGGCTGGTCCGATTTCTTTCGTAGCCTTAGCGGCACCACACCTGACAAGGTCCCTTACCGGCGGCCAACGAGTCAGCCTTCCTGCTGGTGCACTTATCGGCGCCACCTTGCTATTGGTCTGCGACATCATAGGGCAACAGCTCTTCCACCCCACCATGTTTCCGGTTGGCGTCGTAACCGTCACCTTGGGCGGCACATATCTGATCATCCTCATGCTCTTCGCGCACCGCACCTACCGCAGGTAATTTTGAAAGGACTTTCCCCAAAATGGCTTTCCCAGATTCAGAAAGCGATGGAGACATCGCGGTAGCAGTACAGGGCGCTACCATCACTTACGGTGACTTCACCGCCGTAAACAACGTAAGCGTAAACTTCCCGCGCGGAAAATTTACGTGCATTATTGGCCCCAATGGTTGTGGCAAATCGACCCTTCTGCGCGCTATGGCGCGAGTATTGCCCACAGAAGCAGGCACTATTTCCTTAGAAAACAAAGAGATTGATTCTTTCGGCCGCAAGGAATTATCGCGGCGCATCGCGCTCATGGCCCAAGATGCAATAGCCCCTGAGCATCTCACCGTGACGGAACTGGTAGCGCGTGGTCGGTTCGCACACCTGGGAACGTTGGGACAACGCAGCAGCCAGGACTTCGACAAGGTATCCCAAGCAATATCAACGGTGGAACTGGATTCACTGGCTGACCGCAGAATGAATGAATTATCCGGCGGTCAACGCCAACGCGCTTGGCTGGCTATGGCGCTAGCCCAAGACACCCCGGTGCTCTTACTAGATGAGCCCACAACCTTTTTGGATTTGGGCTATCAGCATGACTTGCTCACTCTGGTGAGAAACCTCAGCGAAAACGAGCACAAAACAGTCATCGCCGTAGTGCATGACCTCCAGCAAGCGATACGATTCGCAGACCACATAGTTGCCATGCAAGGTGGTGAGCTGGTGGCCCATGGCAACCCTGAAGACATCGTTACCGCAGAGTTGATTGAACAGCTTTATGGCTTACCCGTCGAGGTCACCAGAGCTGGACGCCAAGGGCGCACAGTTATCGTTCCAGATTAGGACTTAATGACAGAACATGTTGTTAATGTTGCCTCGTTAGAGGGGCTGAACTGGCGCTATCGGTCCTGTTGCGACCTTTTGTGAGGATAGGTGGTCCTCCGCGGGGAGAGAGGACTTGACCGTATCCGGCTGGAAACAAACCATCAACCAAATGGCCGTGGACTTTACCAACTGCTTCGACAAATACCTGTAAACCCAACCTCACACACAACTTGACACGCGCGCCCTAGGAGATAACAAAAGCCAGAGCCCAAGTCTGGGAATAAACCCCAGTTATTTCTTTGATGTAAGATGCTGCGAAATGGTGCAGGGCAAAAATCTTGCCACTCATTGAAAAGTGGAGTGTGGAGTATGAAAACTGAGTGGAGCTCATCAGCTTTCGGGGGCTATATGAATTCTCTTTTGAAAAGATATTTCGCCGAAGAAAACGTAATTTCCCCCGAGGCTGTCGAGCTTAGAGCTGCCTGGAGAACGTCCCGGTTCGTCTACTGCGTATTTTCTGTAAAATCCACCCGAGGGATTGCGTATCTTGGTATGGAATTGCCCCCGATACCGAGTACTGGAGGTGTCTCTTCGGAGGAAGATACCGCTGCAAAAGGTTGGGCAGATAAACTTGCTGGCGAGTACTTCGCCGGGGATTTGGACTACGACTCAGGAGATAAAATCGAGTGGCTCGGGAAAGCTAGCAACAACGTTCCTCAGCATTTTATGGAATTAACAAGGATGAAAGCAGACAAAAAGGAAGACTCAGAGCTTTATATTCCGCTAACGAATCACGGCTAATCATTTCTTGAGACTCATAATTTTTAGTCCAAGCCCTTTTCCATGTTAAACCATTGAGGATTAATACATCATTTTTCCTCATTATCCGGCCATACCGTCACTGCTTTGTATGTGTAGTAGACACACGCCACGAATACAACAATATTTCCAAAGATGATCCACTGCGGTATATCATTCGGCAGAACTATCTCTAGAACAGCACTCACAAAGCACATCATTGCAACGTTTGTACTCAACGCAATGATCAGCATTCTACGTCCAAGGCCCATTTTTATCCCCTTACTTTTTCGTGTTTCCTATATTTATCCGCACTGGTCAGCGGCTGTTATGATAGAACCAGATGCGCTTGCCATGGTAGCTGCAGCCAGCGTAGGACCAATAGGGCCTGTGAGCGGTGCAGAGGCGACCCCGACTGCAGCTGCTGTAGTCCCTCCGATCCCTACGAGGATGGTCCCCGCACACCCAGCAGCAGACCGAGTCTGAATGAGGGTTGCGTCGACCAACTCTGGATCAACATTCGTCGAGTACTTTGCAGTGATCTGGTCGCCCCCAACCGAGTATTCGATGTTTACTTTCCCTCCAGTGTTGAGAGTCTTTGAAGTGAGCAGAGCTTCTTCTCCGCTATTCGGGCTTTCTACAAACATCGTGTCTGCTTCTTTACGATCAATACCATTTACTACTTCAGCGGAGTATCCACTCTTATCAGTTTCATTGATAAGGAAAACCTCCTTCTGAATTCCCAAATAGGAAGAAACTCAGGTAAATGATAAAAACTTCGATTGCCCTTCGCAAGACATAACTGGAATATTCCCTTTTGTCGTTTGGCCCAAGCCGATGGAGTCACTCCATCGCGCTAACCACGACGAAGCCCCACAAGCTTGTGCTTGTGGGGCTCTGTGTTGTGCCAGGTAGAAGATTCGAACTTCTGAAGGCAATGCCGGCGGATTTACAGTCCGCTCCCTTTGGCCGCTCGGGCAACCTGGCATGCACTCTGTGGTGCGTGTATGTACTTTACTATGAAGCACCCACCTACCTCCAAATCGCCAGCACAGCGGGGAGAAATGGGGTATGTAGGAGGGGGCATCGACAAGCAGCTAGCCCACGCGGCGAACGGTGTAATCCGCAAGCTGGCGCAGCGCTTGGCTAGCGGAATTTTCTGGCAGCACGGAAAGCTGTTCTTCTACGGTGCGTAGGTAGGCGTTAATGTCCTCTAGCGCCCGCTGACGGCCGCCAGACTGGCGCAGGAGCTCAATGGCACGCTCGACCTCAGCATCGGTTTCTAGGGGGCCTGTCAGCAGCTCACGCAGCTGGTCTCCCACCTCGCCGTCCTCTTCCAAGGCGTAGAGAACCGGGAGGGTAAAGACACCCTCGCGCAGGTCGGTGCCCGGAGTCTTTCCGGACTCTTCTGGATCGGAGAAGATATCGATGACATCGTCCACGATCTGGAAGATCATGCCGATGGCACCGCCGATGCGGCTCAACGCAGCAGCGTATTCTGCAGAAGCGCCCGAATGGTACGCGCCGAGGTAACCGGCAGAGGCGATAAGCACTGCGGTCTTTTCCTGAATAACGGCCATATAGTGGTCCACGGGGTTGACTTCGCCAGCACCGATGGTCTCGCGCATCTGGCCGGTCACCAGCTCTTCAAAAGTATCCGCGAAGTGGCCTACGGTATGGGTATCTAGTTGGCTCATCAGGCGGGAGGCGTGCGCGAGGAGGGCATCGCCGGCAAGGATGGCTACGGAGTTATTCCACCGGGAGTTGGCGGATTCCACGCCGCGGCGGCGGTCCGCCTCATCCATCACATCATCGTGGTACAGGGTGGCAACGTGCACCATCTCCACAACGGTGGCGGACTTAATAACCTCTTCACAGCCCGGTTTGGTGCCGTACTCAGAGGCAAGCAGGGCCATCATCGGGCGAAAGCGCTTGCCGCCTGCCTTGGACAGATGGCTTACCTTGTCCTTCAAGAAGTCCTGGCCGCGGTCAGTTTCACTGCGCAGCTTTTCTTCTACTGCTTCCATGCCCGCGCCAATGCGTTCATTAAGCTGTGGATCACCAAGATCCACGTGAGTGGCATGCGAGTGGCCGTGAGTCATTAAATAGCATTCCTTGCAATTAAAAGCCAGAGATAATCGTTTATCTACCGTAGTCCAAACCAGCCCCCTTAACACACTTGAGGGGTTGAACTAGTGCAATGATAGTCCCTATGTCGGAACAGATCGATTCCCCCCGCCCTGTCGAAGTCGCCATCATCGGTGCAGGACCCGCAGGAAGTGCCGCGGCCATCCACGCCGCCCGCGCTGGCTATGAGACTGTCCTCATTGATTCATCCGCCTTCCCCCGCGATAAAACCTGCGGCGATGGCCTCACCCCGCGGGCAATGCACCAGCTAGATAAGCTCGGCATTACTGTTAACGCCTCCTACCGCAACCGCGGGCTCAAACTGCACGGCTACGGCGGGGACGTCACCGCCCCGTGGCCGCAGACCTATCCTTCCCAGGTGGGCACTGCCCTGCCGCGCTTTAGGCTCGATGCGCAGCTGGTAGAGGCCGCAACCGCCGCAGGTGCCACGCTAATATCCGGTACCCCCGCGAGCGCCCCGGTCATGGAGGGCAACCGGGTGACCTCGTTTCGCATTGGCGAGCTGATTATTCAGCCGAAATGGCTCATCGTGGCCGATGGCGTGCGTTCTACCTTTGGCAAGCAATTGGGCCGCACCTGGCACCGCGATGAGGTCTATGGCATCGCCGCGCGCTCCTATGCCGCCTCCCCTCAGGCAACGGAGCCGTGGATGCACTCGCACGTGGAATTAAAAGATGAAGACGATTCCGTCCAGCCCGGCTACGGCTGGATTTTCCCGTTGGGAGCAGAGCTGGGCCAGGTCAATATCGGCGTCGGTGCGCTTTCGACCGCGCAGCGGCCGGCCAAGATTAATACCAAAAAGTTGCTGGAGTTCTACGCCGCCCAGCAGCGCGCGGAGTGGGGCCTTGGGGACATCGAACACGTCACCTCTGCCCTGCTGCCCATGGGCGGGGCGGTCTCTAATGTGGCGGGGGCCAATTGGATGCTCATTGGCGATGCCGCCGCTTGCATCAATCCCTTAAACGGCGAGGGCATCGACTATGGCCTCGAGACCGCAGCGCTCGCGGTAGCCATGCTCGGGCCGAAGGATTTCACCCTCGCGTGGCCGGCCACCCTGCGCGAGCACTACGGCGAATCCTTCCTGCTCGCGCGCACGGCCGCCCGCCTGTTGACCTACCCGCAATTCCTGCCCGTGGCGGGGCCATTGGCGCTGCGCGGGCCGGTGGGCCGCTTGCTGATGCCCGCCGCGGCCCGCCTTATGGGCAACCTCATCACGGAGGAGGACCGCGATCTTATCGCCCGCCTGTGGCGCACGGCCGGCCGCAGCGTAGGCGCCATCCGGTGCGATACGCCCCTGTGGGCCTCCACCGCGGCGGTCTAGGGGGGCTGCAAGGGGTTTACTTCGGGGCATCGGCAAGCGGCTTCGTTGCCGAGTGCAAGGCAACGATACCCAGGGTGAGGTTTTGCCAGCCCGCGTTGGCCCATCCATTGCGGTTGATGGCCGCCGCCAACTCCTCTTGGCCCGGCCAAGCGCGGATGGATTCCGCGAGGTAAATATAGGCATCCGGGTTGGAGGAGACCACGCGCGCAACCGGGGGCAGCAAGCGCATGAGGTATTCCTTGTACACGGTGCCAAATACCGGGACAATGGGCGTGGAAAATTCCGCCACCGCCAGGCGCCCGCCCGGCTTAGTCACGCGCGCCATTTCCCGCAGCCCCAGCTCATAATCGTGAATATTGCGCAGGCCATAGGAGATGGTGACGGCGTCAAACGTATTATCCGCAAAAGGCAATTTTATGCCATCGCCAGCCACCTTAGGCACGTCACGCTCGCTTCCGGCGGCGAGCATGCCGCGCGAAAAGTCGCAGGCTACGCACCACGCACCGGATTTGGACAGCTCTTCTGTGGACACCGCGGTTCCGGCCGCGAGGTCGAGGACCTTCTCCCCCGGCTGCAGGTTCAGGCGCTCGCGGGTGCGCTTGCGCCAGCGCTTGTCCTGCCCAAAGGACAGGATGGTATTGGTGAGGTCGTATTTTTCGCCGACGGCGTCAAACATGCGCGCGACGTCGAAGGGCTTTTTATCCAGATCTGCCTTAGACACAAATGCCTAGTCTAGGCTACGCGGGCCCCAAGGGCACGAGCCGCCCACCGTGGCAGCTCCGGGCGCTGCCCCAAAATGGTCAGCGGCACCCGGCGGGTATCTTCCAGCACCTCTTCGTAGTAGCCCACCAGCTGCTCGCACAGCGCGGTCCACGTCTTCGAAGAAATGGATGCGCGGGCATTATCCCGCAATTCGGCGTGCACGTCTGGGTTTAAGAGCGCATCGACGGCATTGGGCAGGTCCTCGACAAAGCTATCCACGTCTAAAAGCAGGCCGTTATAGCCTTCCTGGATAAGGTCCACGGGCCCGCCTGCCCGCGGGCCGATGGTGGGCACGCCAGAGGCTTGGGCCTCCTGGATGGACTGGCAGAAGGTTTCAAATTCGCCGGCGTGCACAAAGACATCGAGCGAGGCATAGGCCTGCGCTAGCTCCTCGCCGCTGAGCGCGCCGGTAAACACGGCGTTGGGAAGCTGCGCCTCCAGCAGAGGGCGCTCGGGGCCGTCACCAACAATAACCAGCTGAATATCCTCGCGACCATTGAGTGCGGACAGGCGGTGCACGCCCTTTTCCGCGGCCAAGCGGCCGACGAAGCCGACGATGTTTTTCTTTTCGCTCCGGTCCCAGCTGCGGCGCAGGCTAGCAGAGCGTTTTTCGGGATGGAAAAGCTCGGCATTGACGCCGCGGCCCCAGTGGCGCACGTGCTTGATGTGGTGCTTTTCCAAGTCCCGGATGGTCAGCGAGGACGGAGCCAAGGTCATCTGGCAGGAATTGTGGATGGTACGCAGCCACTCCCACACGCCATAAGCCAAGGCGGAGGCATGGTACTTGGTGGCGAAGCCTGCGACATCGGTTTGGTAGAGCGCCACTGCCGGAATGCGCTGTTGGCGGGCCGAAAATGCGCCCGCTGCACCCAACACGAACGGGCTGGCTAGGTGGATGATATCGGGCCTGAATTTCCGCAACGCGTCATCCACGGCCGTGGTTGGCACGCCCACCGGCAGCGAATCCACCAGCGGCACGCGCACGGTGGGCACGCGGTAGATGGGAAAGCCCAAATAATCGGGGATTTCTTCTTGGCCCTCGCGGGCACCGGGGGCGATGACAATCGCATCGTGTCCGGTTTCGTGCAGGTGCTCTAAAACGCGCAGCACCGAGTTTGTCACGCCATTGACATTGGGAAGGAACGATTCGGCCACGATTGCAACTCGCATGCCACCATAATGGCTTATTTTTCTCGGCCTTTGGTGAATCCAATGAAAAATCTAGGTAAATTATTTTTCAGCGGGACTTTTCAGCGCGGTGGGTGATCAGGTTAATAAGCCGCCACAACCCCACGGCGCCAAGCGTCGACACGATGGCCACGGACAGCGCCGGTATGACCGCCAAGGTCCACTCGCGGCCTTCTACCTTCACCAAATCCGGGTTATCTTCGGCGTACTGCACCCACACCTGCTGTCCCTCGCCCAGGTCGGTGGGATAGAGCAATCCTTGCCGCGGGGCATGGTAGATCCCGTCACTATCTTGAAAATCCACGGTAGTACGCAGCACGCCGACGTCCTTGACCGTTGCCAAGGCCCGGTTAGGCTGTGCGGAAATGGCGCGGTCATTGAGGAATGGCCCCACCACGATGGTGAGGTTTTCTGGCCGCGGCTGGTCCTCCGGGATCAATAGCCCATTGGCATCGTGCAGGAA
>NZ_JBEHFT010000025.1:0-31452 GCF_040225455.1 Corynebacterium sp. KPL2838
TGCATCGACATATTTTCCGCCACGATGCGGTCTTCCACGAGACGGACCACTCGGTCCTTGGCATCCTGGTCAAATTTTCTCGGCATATTCCAGATTTTCCCATCTACTCAAACGGAACAAAACCTGGGACACTTCACACAAGCATTTAGAAACTACTGCTCATCGTTAGGTGTACGCCAGTCCATGGGCGCGGTTGGAACGAGTGCCGATAATGCCCTGGCAGAATCTTTTAACGCCACCTTAAAGCGTGAAGTACTGCGTGATAGGAAACTCTTTGAAAGTCCAATCAGCTGCCGCCAGGAAATCTTCCGGTGGTGCATGGACTACAACACCCGAAGGCGCCACTCCTGGTGCAATCTTGTAGCTCCTGATGTCTTTGAAGCCGAGACTTCAGCTACACTAACTAAAGCAGCACAGCTACCCCCGACGTGTCCACATTTCGGGGGTCAGGCCCTTATGTCGAATTCGCCCAATCGGGCTGGCAACAAAAAATTAAAGAACGCCCTATGGCAATCGTCTTTTGCATCGATCAGATTCCACGAGCGTTCCCGGCAATTCTATGAACGAAAACGCAAAGAAGGCAAAAGACTCAACGCCGCAGCAACCTAAAGTCAACACACGCCCAACAAGCCCACCCACGAAGTTGACAACCTATATAGGAACATCCTCTCGCTCTAGCCGTTTTCGAGCAGCCCAAGGAGCCGTTCGCGCAGCTCATTTTTGCGCTCCACCACCGCGGAGTCATCGCTACCGCTGCGCGGGCGGGGCAGCCCTACTTCGATGTCCTCGATGATGGTGGCCTCTGGCCCCGGCGACATGACCACAATGCGATCCGAGAGCAGCACCGCCTCATCCACGTCGTGGGTGACCATGACCACCGTGCGGCGGTTTTCTTCCCACACATTCAACAGCAGCGACTGCAGCTGGCGGCGGGTGAGCGCATCCAATGCGCCGAAGGGTTCATCGAGCAATAAGATATCCGAGCCGATGGCAAAGGCGCGCGCCAAACCGACGCGTTGTTGCATGCCACCGGATAACCGCGATGGGCGCCTATCTGCCGCATGGCCCAGGCTGACCTCATCGAGGAAGTCCTGCGCAATCTGGGTGCGCTCGGCCTTGGATAGCTCCGGGCGAGCCGAGCGCAGCCCGAACTCGATATTCCCGCGCGCCGTCATCCACGGCAGGAGCGCGTGATTTTGAAATACCACACCGCGGTCTGGACCTGGGCCGGTCACGGCCTCGCCTCGCGCGCGCACCTCGCCGGTAGAGGGAAATGCCAGGCCCGCGATCATATTCAGCATAGTGGACTTGCCGGAGCCCGATGGCCCCAGCAGGGACACGAACTCGCCCTCCCCAATGGATACTGAGGTATCCCCAATGATCTTGGTTGGGCCGTAGCTTTTGGTAATACCAGCAAATTCGATATGGGCATTAGTCATAGCGCACCACTTTCTGCAGGGAGGCAACGAGGTAATCCAGGGCCAATCCGATGACACCGATCAGCACGATGACCACGACGATGGCGTCAATATCGAGGCGGTTCCACATATTCCAGACAAAGAAACCGACGCCCTGCCCGCCGACGAGCATTTCCGCGGCCACGATGACTAACCAGGCGGTCGATAGCGATTGCCGCATGCCGGTGATAATCCCCGGCAGCGCAGCCGGCCCGACGATGTAGAGGAGCTGTTGCATCCGGTTCGTGCCGAGCGTGGCCGCCAAGTTCTTATACGTGGGGTGAATCCCGCGGACGGCCTCGATGGTATTGAGCAGCGTCGGCCACAAGGCGGAGAGGATGATGACGAAGACGGCGGTATTTTCGGCATCGCGAAGCAGCGCCAGGCCTAGCGGCAGCCATGCCAGCGGGGAGACGGGGCGCAGGATCTGGACAAAGGGATCCGTCGCGCGGCGGAAGGTAGCAGAAGACCCCAGCCAAAAGCCCAGCGGAATGGCTATCACCATGGCGATGGCAAAGCCGATGAGCACGCGGCGCAGGGAGGCGACCATGTGCCAAAAGATGCCCACCGAGGCCGGCCCATCCCGGTAGAAGGGATCAGAAAGGATCTCTACGGCCCTATCCCAGGTGCGCGCGGGAGTGGGGGCGATATCGGAAAGCCAGCCCGCAGCCGCGACCGCCTGCCAGATGGCGATGAAGGCAATGAAAAGCGCAATACCCAGGCCCATTGCCTTCCACGGGCTCTCCCGCCGCTTCTTCCGGCTGGCGGTGCGGCCCGAATGGGGCGCTGCTGAGTGGGTGTCAGTGGAGTGCGCTGTGCTGGTGCGAGCGCTCTGATTTTTCAGTGTGGTCATAAGCGTGGGAGTCCTTAACGCTGGTATCCGGCGGTGGGGTGCAGGGGATCGAAGGTATGGCCATTGATCTCCACTGGGTCCGTAGTGAGATCGGCCTCGCGCGGCAAAACGGATTTCGTGACATCTAGCAGCGCTTGGTCATCCAGCGGCATTGCCTTTCCGCCCAGGTCCCAGCGGGCCATTTGGGCGGCCATCCACGTAATTGCGGTGGCAGAGGTGCTGCCGCCGAACTTAATCATCTGTGGATCTACCAGGTCTTTGCCGTCCCAGGTGGTGTAATTTCCGGCCAGCGCCCGCGAGATCAGCTCTTCCTTCTGATTCAGGTACTTCTCCTTGGCCAGCATGGAAGCCGATTCATGGACGTGGTGCGGGCTATCGACGTACTGCGCGCCTTCGTGCAGCGCTGCGACCACGCGGTCGCGCACGTCTCGGTCCACTTCCTTGGCCACGGCAACCGAGCAGCACGGGTGGTCTTCCCACATCTGGCGGGTGGGAACAAAGGCGCGGCCCGAGCCGGTAGTCAGGGCGCGCTGGTTGAAGGGCTCTGGGCCAATAAACCCGTCGATGGTGCCTACCGAAAGTTGTGCCACCATATCGGCCGGGCGCATGAGGCGCAGTTCCACATCAGAGACCGGATCCATCCCGCCGGCCACGAGGTAATCGCGCAGCAAGAGCGCATGCACCGAATACTCAAAGGGGATGCCTAGCACCATGCCCTTTAGATCCTCAGGCCGTGACACGGTATCCAGGCGGGAGGTGGACAAGGTCAGTGCCTGCCCGTTGGTGTTTTGTGTAAAGGCCAATTCGGTGGGCCTGGAGGCATTGGTAGCCCCGGCATCGATGGCCAGCGGCATGGGCGAGAGCATGTGCGCCACGTCTAAGGCGCCGGTGGCATAGGCGGTCCAGAGATCCGCCCACCCCGCGAATTTGCGCAGCTCAACGTTGAGGCCCTGCTTTGCGAAGGCACCCAAGCCATCGGCTGCAACCAACGGTGACGCGCACGCGATGGGCACGAATCCGATGGTGAGGGTTTCCCCGCCCTGCCCAGATTTTCCGGACTGGGCGTTGCTTTCCTGCCGCGGCGAGGAGCATGCAGATAGCATCTGCGAGCCTACTGCTACCCCACCCATTGCCACTGCACTGCGCAGTATCTGCCGTCGCGACAGGTTTCGGTTGTGCACCATATGTTCTTTCTCAACTAGACCAAGTGGTTTGTTCAGAATGAACCTAGGCTAGGTACACTATGGTGTCAATTTCTAAATTCACAAGCTAGGAAATGCGGTGTCCTTATTTTTATTCATCACAGACCTGCCTTTCTCTACAAAATAGACCTCTCGTTCTAGATTTATATTTACCTTCGAGCTACCATGGCGCCATCAGTAAATAATCGTCTGATACAAGGAGCAATTTAATGTCTGATCTCACCCCGAACCACAAAGAAGGCGACGCTCTCGAGCCCATTGACGGCGAGAAGCTCAACGACCTAGCACAGAAGAACATCGACAACCCTGAGGGCGCTAAGAAGCACGTCCGCTCCCACACTGAGGCAGACGGTCTCTTCCGCAATAACACCACCGTGCGCGGCCACACCATCAAGGTGGGCGAGCCTTTGCCGCTGCTTGGCGATAACTCCGCACCCAACCCCACCGAGGTCGCTCAGGCTGGTCTTGGTGCCTGCATCAACGTTGGCATCCAGGCCATCGCCCAGCACCGTGGCGTTACCCTGACCAAGCTGGAGCTCGACATCGTCGGCGACATCGACCTCTCCCCAACCTGGGGCGTTGGTGACTTGGGCGAGGACAAGCGCCCAGGCGTTTCCGACGTCAACGTTAAGGTCGACATCGACGGCGACGCCGACCAGGAGACCCTGCAGAAGATCGTGGACGACGCCATCAAGTGGTCCCCGGTTGTTAATACCTACACCCGCCCAGCCAACCTCACTCACGAGTTGGTCTAAGGATTAGATAGACAAAAGCGCCTGGCAAGTGCCAGGCGCTTTTCTTATGCCTTAACTATCAACTGTTAAGCACTGTAGTTTGCGCTTTCAGGCGCAACTACAGGAATTGCCACGATTCCCGCAGGCGCTCGAACCACCAGTCGCGGCGGCTAGCCGGGGCGGCCAAGGCGGACAGGCGGTCCGGTTCAGGGCCAAGGATCTCGGCGCGCAGGTGGCCGTCGTGTAGCTGGCGCGGCGCGGTGACATCTTCTTCGAAAAGGCTTCCCGTGGCCAGGCCCGCTGCGGCCGGGGTGACGTCAATGTCCTCGTCGTCATAGATTTGGGGCAACGCCGCCACCGCCGCCAGGCCCATATTGATGCCGATGGAGGTATCCAGCGCCGAGGCCACCGTAATATCCATATGCCGTTCGCGCAGGTGCTGTGCCACGTCGAGGACGCGGCGCACCCCGCCCAGCGGCGCGGGTTTCACCACCGCTACATCTGCCGCCTGCAGATCCGCCACGCGGTACGGATCCTCAACCTTGCGAATGGATTCATCCGCGGCCACGCGCACAAAAAGCCCATTGCGCATGAGCTGCCTGCGCACCTCCACCAATTCTTCCGCGCTCGCGCAGGGTTGTTCCATATAGTCCAGCGGCATGAGCGCTTGGGCGGCTTCTACTGCCTCGGCCACGCTCCAGCCGCCATTGGCGTCCACGCGCAGCACAGGAATAACGCCGCGGGCGCTGACGTGATCGCGGACGGCCTGGACGCGCGCGATGTCATCGGCAAGCGTCTGGCCTTTCTCCGCCACCTTGATCTTGAACGTCCGGCAGCCGGGGTAGCGATCCACAATCGCCGGGACCTCGCTGGCGGGAACGGCGGGAATGGTGGCGTTGACCTCTACCCACTCGCGCACGGGCTTAGGAAAGCCCTCGTAGGCCGCTTCCAGCCCGGCGCGCAGCCACGCGGCCGATTCCGCGGGCCCATATTCCAGGAACGGCGCAAATTCACCCCAACCGGCAGGCCCATCAATGAGCAACGCCTCTCGCGTGGTGATGCCGCGAAACTTCACGGCCAGCGGGAGGGAGACTACGTGGGCGCGGTCGAGAACGTCATCTATGTTCATAGGTTCATAGTACTTATCTTATTTATGAGTGCTACATTAAATACGTAAGTGGTTATAACCGGAATGAAGGTCCTGCGATGCTGTACCTCTTGATAGCCTTGGCAGCGCTTGCGGCCGTGGTCTACCTTATCTACAAAAAAGTCCACGCTGCGGCGGCAATTTTCTCAGTAGGTGTCGTCCTACTCATGCTCGCCGCACTCACCGGCCGCGCCGATTTTAGAACCGTCGATATCGACGCTACCGGCAATTCCTTCTATGACCAGCTCTTGGTGGTAGACGCCCTGTTCAAAGAGCGCTTTTCCGGCATCGGCATGGCCATCATGGTGCTATTTGGTTTCGTGTCATACATGCACCACATCGGGGCCGATGCCAAGGCGGTGGTGATTCTTTCCTCCCCTCTCAAGCGCTTTGAGGGTTCCTATTGGTTGGTCCCAGTCGGCTTCCTCATTGGTAGCCTCCTATCGCTGGTGGTTCCTTCCGCCTCTGCACTCTCATTGTTGTTGGTCGCAACGCTGCTTCCAGCGCTTATCGCCGCGGGGCTTACTCCTCTGACCGTTGCCGCAATCGTCGTCACATCGTCTACGATCATGCCCACTCCCCTAGAAGCGGGACTTATTCAAGGTGCTGCGCTTACAGATATGCCGGTGACGGAATTCGTCTTCGGCTCAGTAGCGTATGCGGCCATACCAACCTTGGTAATTACCGCCTTTGTACACATGTGGTGGCAACGCCGCTGCGATAAAAAGAAGCAGATACAGCAGGGTTTGCAGACGGTGAGAACGCATCCTTGGCAGATACGGAAGAATCCATTGCGCGTGCTTCTTCCCTGCCCGGCTATTACGCTGTTCTGCCGTTACTACCGCTCTTGCTCATCGTGATATCAGCTATCCTGAACCAGCTTGGCGTTCTTTCCTTCGAGGCGGGAATCCTGCCAGTTACCGTGACGTCACTATTTATTGCGATGATCATCGAGTCCATTCGCAAGCGCACCGTTACCGGGGCCATTGATTCCACCGCTACCTTCTTCAAAGGAATGGGCGAGGGCGCGGCCGGCGTCGTCGCGCTCCTGGTGGCGGCCGCCGTCTTGGTAGAAGGCATCACGCAGATGGGCGTCATTGACATGCTTATCAACGTGGCGCAGGATTCTTCGGGTGCCGCAATCACGCTTGTGCTGATCTTCGTCGCCGCCACGGCGGCCATGGCCGCGCTCACCGGTTCCGGCACCGCACCCTATTTTGCCTTCGCAGAGGCGGTACCTGACTTGGCTGCGCAGACCTCAATACACGCCCCGCAGATGCTCACTGCCATCTGGGGAACCTCAAACCTCATGCGCCAGGTTTCGCCGGTCAATGCTGCAGTACTCATCGTGTCCGGGGCAATTAATGTCAACCCCATCCGGCTGGTCAAGCGCACTGCCGTTCCGATGATCGTTGCGACCGTGCTCAACACGCTCTTTGCTTTCATGTTTATCGGGTAACTCAAGAAAACCATTGACCCCAGCCCCCACCCCGGCTACGTTGGTTCCTACCTATCCCTGAAGGAGGAACCATGTTACTGGCAGAGGCATTAGCGGAGCGCGCCCAGGCGCAGGACCGGCTCAATGAGCTGCGCGAGCGCCTGCTCTCCGTAGTCCGCGTGCAGGAGGGCGATACCCCGGACGAGGATCCGGCCGAGCTTTTGCGCGAGTTGGAGGGCATTACTGGGCGCATCGATAAGCTCGTGCAGGCCATCAATGCCACGAACGTGGCCACCGATTTTGATGGCGAGAAGAACCTGATGCAGGCGCTGGCGCTTCGCGATGGCCTCGTGCGTACCCGCCGCATCTACCACGACCTCGCCCAGGCCGCGGGCGCGCGCCAGGATCGCTACTCCCGCGCGGAGATTAAGTTTGTGGCCACGCTGCCGGTAGCAGAGCTGCGCAAGCGGGTCGATGATCTGTCCAAGCAGTACCGGGAGCTTGATACCCGCATCCAGCAGTTGAACTGGAATACGGAACTGTTAACTCCATAGCGAAGCTTTAGTCATGCCACGCCGCGCGCGTGGCGGTAGCCTTTACGCACTTGCAGCGAGTATGCCCCCGCCTTCGAGGGGAAATTCGAGGACATCTAGGCACCCTTTGGCGTTAAAGGGTTGAGGAAGTTCGAGTCTTCCCACCGTATTGATGACCGCGCCGGCACAGGGTACACGGGTACATTGCGGGGTAACCCCTCGCAGTTATTGAGTATCGATTATTACCAGCATGCTGGGCAGTGCGTAGAGGTGAGGGTTGGGAATGGGGACTAAACTTTTTCGCGCCCACTATGCTGGGCGCTATGAGCGAGCAAAAGAAATACAGCACCGAAAATCCATTCCGTGAGGAATTGTGGCGCCCGGTTGAGGGCTTTGGGGATCTCACGGACGTCACCTACCACCGTCTGGCGGCGGACGGTCGGAAGAATGGGATTGTGCGCATCGCCATCGACAGGCCGGAGGTGCGCAATGCCTTCCGGCCGCACACCGTGGATGAGCTGTATCGCACCTTGGATCACGCCCGCCGCACTCCGGATGTGGGCACGATCTTGCTTACCGGCAATGGGCCTTCGCAAAAAGATGGCGGCTGGGCGTTTTGTTCCGGCGGTGACCAGCGCATTCGTGGGCGCTCGGGGTATCGCTATGCCACCGAGCACGCCCACGATGATGCCACGGCGGATGAGTCCAGCGTCGATGAGGCCCGCGCCAAGGTAGAAGGCGGCCGTCTGCACATCCTGGAGGTCCAGCGCCTCATCCGCACCATGCCCAAGGTGGTTATCGCCGTGGTCAATGGGTGGGCCGCCGGCGGCGGGCACTCGCTGCACGTGGTCTGCGATATGACCGTGGCCTCCCGCCAGGAGGCGCGCTTTAAACAGACGGACGCGGACGTCGGATCCTTCGATGCGGGCTATGGCTCGGCCTACCTGGCCAAGATGGTGGGCCAGAAATTCGCCCGGGAGATCTTCTTTTTGGGCCGCACTTACGATGCCCAGCGCATGTATGAGATGGGCGCGGTCAATGAGGTGGCAGACCACGGCGAGCTCGAGGACGCCGCCATCCGCATGGGCCAGGAAATCAACATGAAGTCCCCCACCGCCCAGCGCATGCTGAAATTCGCGTTCAACCTCACCGATGATGGCCTGATGGGCCAGCAGGTCTTCGCCGGCGAGGCCACCCGCCTGGCCTATATGACCGATGAGGCCGTCGAGGGCAAGCAATCCTTCCTGGACAAGCGCGAGCCCAACTGGGACGAGTTCCCGTACTACTACTAAGGAGTACCCCGCACCGTGCTCATCGCATTTTGTATCCTGCTCGCGGTCCTCGCCGTCGCGGGCGTGCTCGGCTCGCGCGTGTGGATGCTGCGCCGCATTAAAGAGGCCGAGGCCAATAACGAGCGGCCCTTCGATCAAGAGGACACCTACCGCTGATTCCTGCATCGACTCACCCCGGCCGCAACCGGGGTTTGTCCCGCCGTGGCCTTAAGATCTACTGCCGTGACTATCCTCGCCCCCTTGCCCGTCGATCCGCACGACCCCGCGGCCATCCTGCCGGACCTCGAATCCGCCATTGCCGGTAGGTCCTGCTTTTTGCCGCTGCCGCTTGCCGATGCCACCCGCGCCACCCTCCTGCGCAATTCCCAACGCGCCGGTGAGCCCATCGCCGAGGACATCGCGCTCGTGGTCTCCACCTCTGGGTCCACCGGCACCCCAAAGGGCGCGCAATTAACGCCGGCTAATCTGGTGGCCAGCGCCGATGCCACCCACCAGGTCCTCGGCGGCCCTGGGCAATGGCTCTTGGCGATGCCCGCCCACCACATCGCCGGTATCCAGGTTCTCGTCCGCTCCCTGGTGGCCGGGGTGGATCCGCTCTGCCTCGATCTCAGCGCGGGCTTTAATATCTCTGCCTTCGCCCGCGCCGCCGCGGAGCTCTCCCGCACCGGCGACCGCACCTATACCGCGCTCACCCCGCTGCAGCTGGCCAAGGCCATGGACTCCCAGGAAGGCATCGACGCCCTCCGGAGTTTCGATGCCATCTTGGTGGGCGGTGCCGCCATCCACCCGCGCCTGCACGCCGCGGCCACGGACAGGGGCATCCACATCACCACCACCTACGGTTCCTCCGAGACCGCCGGCGGCTGCGTCTACGATGGCCGCCCACTGCCCGGTACGACCGCCCGCGTCCAGGACGGCCGCATCTTACTTGGCGGTCCCACCATCGCGCGGGGCTACCGCAACGCCCCGAACCACGAGGCTTTTCCCGGGAATGGGTGGTTTGCCACTTCCGATGCCGGTGTCATCGAAGACGGCATCCTCACCGTCACCGGGCGCCTCGATAATGTCATCGACTCCGGCGGGCTGAAGCTGCACCCAGAGGTCTTGGAACGCGAGATCCTCCGCGTACCGGGTGTTGAGGAGGCGTGCGTCGTCGGCATCCCGCACCCGCGGCTGGGCCAAGCCATCGTGGCCGCCTATACCGGTAAGGCCGAGCTTGGCGATATCTTCGAGGCCCTCGAAGACGCCGAACTCCCCCGCTGGCAGCTGCCTAAGGATTTAAAGCACCTTGCGGAATTTCCCACCACCGGCCCCGGCAAGGTAGACCGCCAAGCCGTCGCCGCAGTCTTTAACGCCTAGCCCCCACCGCAGGCCCCAGCTTCCTGATTGCTTTACGCCCACTACGCAGTGGCACAATGGTGGCTATGACTTCATCAGCCGGTAATTATTCCGCGACCGCCAAGGATTGGATCAATGGTGCTCGCCCACATACGTGGGCCAACGCCTTCGCACCCGTTATCGCAGGTACGGGCGCGGCCTTCGGTATTAGCGGCGGGCATATCGGCCGCGCGCTGCTCGCGCTCATCGTGGCGTGGGCGCTCATCATCGGCGTGAACTATGCCAATGACTACTCCGATGGCATCCGCGGCACCGATGATGACCGCACCGGCCCGCAGCGGCTGACCGGCAGCGGGCTTGCGCAACCGCGCCACGTGAAATACGCCGCGTTCGGGTGCTTTGTCGTCGCCGGCTTGGCCGGAATCATCCTGTCGCTGGCGGCTGGTGCCTGGTGGCTCATCCTCATCGGCGCGCTGTGCATCGTCGGCGCGTGGTTTTATACCGGCGGCAAGAACCCCTACGGTTACCGCGGTTTGGGCGAGGTCGCCGTCTTTGTATTCTTCGGCCTCGTCGCCGTGCTGGGCACCGAATTTACCCAAGCCGGCCGCATTTCTTGGACGGGCCTAGCCCTGGCCATCAGCATCGGCGCCATGAGCTCCGGGGTGAACCTAGTCAATAATATCCGCGATATTCCCTCCGATGCCGAGGCCGGCAAGATCACCCTCGCGGTGCGGCTGGGCAATAAGAACGCCCGCCTGCTCTTTACCGGCCTGCTGCTCCTGCCCTTCGTGCTTACCATCGCGGTCGCCTTCGGCAGCTGGCTCGCGCTGGCCGGCCTGGTCTACTTCCCGTTTGCACTCCGCGCGGTGCGCACCGTCAATCGCGGCGCCACCGGGCCCGAGCTCATCCCCGTGCTGGGGCTGACCGGGCGCGCCATGCTCATCTGGGCAGTAATCGAGGCTATCGCCGTCGCCCTAGTGTAGGCCTCTAGGCTTGCGCGCCTAGGCCTCCGCGCGGCCTTCCAATTCGGCCTGTACCCAGCGCTTGTGCGCCTTGCGTTGCGCGGAGTACTCCGCCAGCGTCTGCGTGGCCTCGATGCGCCAGTTTTTAAATATCAGCATCGATAGCGGCAGGGCCACAAAGAGCGCTAGGAGCGCTGCCACGAGTACGGGAATGGGGAAACCAATCCCTACCGCCAGCAGCTCGATGACCGCGGTGAGCGCGAGAAAAAGCACCACGCGCGCGAGCCCGTATTTCCATAGCGCCTTGCGCGAACGACGGCGCAGTTCGGGGTCTGGTTTCGGTGGCTCAGGGTTGTGCGTCATGGGGGTCGATTGTACGCCGTACAGGTAGAATAATCCGCATGGGTCGACTAATCCTCCTACTGCTTTTTGTCCTCGCCGCTTACCTGGTGTGGAAGGCCTTTGGGCCATCGTCCTGGAAGTCCCGCCAGGTTGAAGAACAACCGCGTTCCATCAAGGGCCCCGATGATGACGAGGAATTCCTGTGGAACCTGGAAAAGGAGCGCTTCAAGCAGCGCCGCAAGCAGGAGGCCGAGGAAGAAAAACGCCGCCAGCGCCGCACTCGCGACGCCGACGGCAACAATGGTTCAAAGGGCCCGAACGACAACCAGGATTAATCCTTTGGCACGAACCGCATCTCAAGTCCCAGCGCTTCTGCCACGGCGGTAACCTTCTCCCACCGCACGCCTGCCCCACCGTGCTCGATGGTGTGGAGGGTGGAGCGGGAGACCTGGGCGGCATCGGCAAGCTGCTGCTGGACGATGCCCAACTCACGCCGCCGCTGCGCAATCTGCGCTCCCAAGCCCAGGATGAGCTCGTTATCGCCGGCGGGCTTACCCTGCTTATTGCGCGGGCTATGGTTGGTGGCCATTTAGTTCAGCCCCGCATAGGAGTGCAGACCGGAGACCACCATATTGATAAAGAAGAGGTTGAAGACCATCACCGCCATCGCTAGGACGTTGATCCACGGCGCCGCCTTGCGGAAGGCCGGGGTCGCACGGGCGTGCAGGTAGGCCGCATAGAGGATCCAGGTGGCAAAGGACACGGTTTCCTTCGGGTCCCAACCCCAAGGCCGGCCCCACGCGGATTCGGCCCAGATGGCGCCCAAGATGATGCCTAGGCCCAGGGTGGGCAGGGTGATAACACCCAAGCGGTATGCCAGGCGGTCAATCTTGGCCGCGGACGGCAGCGGATAAGCCAGCGCGCCAAAGAAGCCACGCTCCGCGTCCTTTGGCTGCCACTGGCGCAAAAGGCTCAAAAGGGAGGCGATGCCGGAAACGATACCGATGGACGCGCCCAAGGATACCACCGTGACGTGGATGGGCAGCCAGTGCGATTGCAGCGCCGGCACCACCGGTGCGGAATCCGCATAGAGCTTGGTGGAACCGTAAAACATCAGCGCCAGGACCGGGGTAAGGATCCACGGCCAGACCGTGCGCCATTCCTTGCGCTGCATGGCCATATTGCCCACCAGCAGCACGCCGAAGCACACCATCAATACGTATTCGTAGAGGTTGCCAAATGGGAAACGGCTCGTGGCCAGCCCGCGCAATACGATGGCCGCGGCGTGCAGGGCAATGCCAACCCACATCAGCGATGTGGTCATGCCGCCGAGCTTATCCAGCTTGCGTTCCTTTTCCGCGACTTTTTCCTCGCTCATAGTTGCTGCCGCGGAGGCTGCCTCAGCTTCGTAATCGGTGCTGGCATCCGTTGCGCCCGTGCCGGTTGCAGCGTCAGAGCCGGTGGCGGTAGCGGTAGCGGTGCCAGCCTCGGCCCCTGCGCCGACCAATACCTTGGACGCCTCCGAGCGGCCCACGCGGCGCGCCTCGATGAGGCTGCGTATGCGGCCGTAGTACAACAGCGACATCAATAGCGCGACGCAGTACACCACGAATGCGGTCTGCACCGCGAGATCCGAGAAGTTCGACAGATTCTGATCAATCTGCAAGGGAGTCCACCTAGCCTTCACACGTGCGGGATAACGCTGATTACCTTACTCATGCAAGCAGCGGGATCCAACTATAGTTGGATCAATCATCAGTATAGAGTTTGTCTTCTTCCACCTCATCTGGATCCGGAAGCTCCAAGAGTGCGCGGTACAGCTCGTGGAATTCCTCGGACCAGCCGGCGCGGTCGGTGCGAGCGAGACCACCCATCTCGATGGTGGTGCCGCCGGCAGACTCCGGCCGCAGGCGAATATAGACGCGGCGGCGCTTAATCATCAGCGAGGCCACGAGGGACACCAGCATGATCAGCGATGATGCCAGCACCCACTTCTGGAATGGGTCATAGGAGACCTGGTAATTGGCAAATTCATTGGCACCGTCAAAGGTGATCTTGGTGCCATCATCAAGCGTGACGTCATCGCCTTGGCTCAGGTTCACGCGGTCGATCTTCTGCAACTGCCCCGAGTGCACGAGGTTTGAATCCAGCGAAAAGAGCGACTGCGGCGTACCGGTATCGAGGCCGGCATCGCCGCGGTAGATATCGACCGCCAACGCCGGATCATTCAGGCCCGGGTGGGAGGACTGCAAAAGCTTGCCGTTCTCACCGCTCCACTCGGCCGTCGGGGCGAAAAGCCCCTGGATGGCCAGCTGGTTTTGGCGGCGCTCGAAAAGGTCCGGGTACATGCCCGCCGGCGGGTCAAAGCGCAGCACGCCCGAAGATAGGAAGAAGGTCGTGTCAGTGGGCTGGAATTGGATGGTCTGCGTGCGTTTTTCCCCATCCGGCCACTCCACCGTCACCGTCGGTGCATAGCCGTGGCCCTGCAGGTAGACGCGGTTTTGCGCCAAGCGCAGCGGGTGGTTGACCTTGAGCTCATAGTCCTTCCATTCGGAAGAGTCCTTATAAATATCGTCACCCTCCGCGTAAGAGACGTTGGAGGTAAACATCTCCGCCTGGCCATTGGGCAGGTACTTCGCGGTGAAGTCATGCGCGGTCATGCAGAAAGGGTGGAGCCCGGTGCCATCGAAAAGCGGCCCTGCCCGGAAGGAGTCAAAGTTCGAGGTGGAGGTATTACAAAACTCCGTGGACTGCTCCAGCGAGGTATTGCCGCCCTGCGAGCCGGATTCCGTAACCACGATGACCTGGCCCTCGTAGTTGACCAGGCGGCCGGCGGCCACGGTGACCAAGATCGCCACCAGGGCGACGTGGAAAATGAGGTTGGCCAGCTCGCGACCGTAGCCGCGCTCGGCGGAAAAGGCGTGCACCCCGGCGCGGTCCTTATCCGGGCTGTATTCGGCCACGCGCCACTTTTTCAGGCGCTTGTGGATCTCCGCGCTGAGTTCTTCCTCGCTCTTACCCGAATGCCCCTCGGCGTTCAGCGGCAGGCGGTGCAGATACTTCGGCGCACGCGTGGGCTGCGTGCGCCACGCCTTGTAGTGATCGATGGAGCGCGGAATGATGCAGCCAATGAGCGAGACCGCCAAAAGCAGGAAGATGGCTTGGAACCAGATGGAGGAAAAGACATCAAAAAGCTGCAGCTTGTCGTAGATTTCCGCTACGGTGCCATTGGATTCGATGAACTCCTGCACGTTCTGCTCGTTCAGGTCGCGCTGCGGCAAGAGGGAGCCGGGGATGGCGGCGAGCGCCAGCAGGAATAGCAGGGCCAGCGCGGTGCGCATGCTGGTAAGCCAACGCCAGGCTTTGCGGATATATTTCACGTTTCTCCTAAATGAGGGTTGCGCCGTAGTCCACGGTCCATTTCTGGATATAGGAAATAAACTCGCCCCACAGGCCGGTAATCAGGGCAACGCCCACGAGGATCATCGCCACGCCGCCAATGATCTGAATGGTGCGCGAGTGCTTGCGGGCCCACGAAATGGTGCGCATCGCCCGCGCGGACCCCAGCGCCACCAGCAGGAACGGCAGTCCAAGGCCCAGGCAATACCCCACGATGAGCAGGGCGCCGCGGGCGGCGGTCATGCCTTCGGTGCCGGCGGAAATGGACACAATCGCTGCCAGCGTGGGTCCCAGGCACGGCGTCCACCCCAGCGCGAAAACACCGCCCAAAAGCGGCGCGCCCAGCCACGTGGTCCAGCGCTTTGGCGCCAGGCGGGTGTCTTTCTGCAGCGCTGGAATAGCCCCCAGGAAGACCACGCCCATCAAGATGGTGACGCCGCCGCCCACGCGCATCAGCGTATCGGCGTTGAGCGTGAGCGCGGAAATCGCGCCAAAGACCGAGACCGTCGCCAGTACAAAGACCACGGTAAAGCCCAAGATGAACAGTGCTGCCGCCAGAACGACGGCCCATTGCCTGCGCTTGCCGACGCCCACCCCCAGCTTCTCGTCATAGCTCACCTCACCGCCAACCACGCTGGCGAGGTAGGAGATATAGCCGGGCACCAGCGGGATGACGCAGGGGCTAGCAAAGCTGACAAGACCCGCCAGAGCCGCGGCGAGGATGCCGAGGATCAACGGGCCGGAGGTGGCAGCTTCGGCAAACTGGCCGCCGATATTTGCTGCGTATTCCATTTATTCCTTTTCTAATTCATCCACAACATCCATCACGTCATCGGTGGTGATGGACCGCAAGAAAACGGTAGCCGGACGGTGTTGTTTATCCAAGACGATCGTGGTCGGCACCACGGACGTAGGCACGCCGCCGAGCGCCGCGGCCGTCTTAAACGGCGGATCATAGATGGAAGGGTACTCCAGGCCGTTATCGTCCAAGAAGTCATTGGATACCTGCGGGTTATAGTCGCGCACGTTGATGCCTAGGACCGTGCCCAAGTCACGTTTTTTCAGCTCGGCGTGCACCGCCTGCAGGTCATCGGCCTCAGCGCGGCACGGCGCGCACCACTGACCCCAGGAATTCAAAACCACGACTTCTCCCTCGTAATCGTCCAAGGAAATGGTCTTATCCGTATCGCGGACGTCCGCGCCGCTAAAACTGCGCAGCGGTTTCCTATCGGCTTCCTCGTAGTGAATTTCCCGCTCCCCGCCCGGGGAGATGAACTCGAACTCGCCGCCGGTGGCCACCGCATTCTGCGCGTTCTCGGCGTCCTGTGTGCAGGCGGTCAAGGTCAGGGCGGTAATAGAAAGCGCGGCTGCCACAACGCGCGTTGCCGCACGGGTGCGTGTGCGTGCCATTAAATCTCCTGCGCCGGCGCGGAGTAGAAGATATCGGTGACCTGGTTATCCTCAAAGAGCAGCGAGGTTACCGAGGCCAGCGCGCACTCGCGATTCCACGGCGCATGCGGCAGGCGCTGGCCCAGCACCGTGCGCTGCACCATCACGATGGGCAGCTGGTGGCTCACCAGCACGGCCTCATGACCTTCTGCCGCGGTATGCGCGCGGTCGACCGCACCGAGCATGCGCTCGGCGATGCCCTCATAAGCCTCACCCCACGACGGCTCCAGCGGGTTGACCATCTTGGGCCAGTGCCGCGGATTCCACAGCGCCGAGCGCAGGCCCTTGGTGCGCAGTCCCTCGAATTGGTTGCCGGACTCAATGAGCGTCTTATCGACGTCCACATTTAGCCCCGTTACCTGCGCAATCGGCCGCGCGGTTTCCTGCGCGCGCTGCAGCGGCGAGGCCGCCAAATAGGTCACATCATGATCGCGAAAGCTTTCCGCCGCGCGCGCGGCCATGGAATGCCCGCGCGAGGATAGGTGGTAGCCTGGGATGCGCCCGTACAGGATCTTGCCGGGGTTGTGTACCTCGCCATGGCGCACGAGGTGAACGATGGTGCGTGTCATGTCTCTCCTTGTTGAGTAGGCCTAGTTGCGCAGGCCTTATTGTGCGGGACGCGCTGCGGCCGCGGCCTTCGCGGCGGGCTTGAGGGCGGCATCGATGCGCTCAAAGTCGGCATCGCCAAGAGCATCAGAGACGAACCAAGTCTCGAACGCGCTCGGTGCCACGTAGATGCCATTTTCAAGCAGCGCGTGGAAGAACGGGGCAAAGCGGAAGTTCTCCGCGGCCTGCATGTCCGCAAAGTTGCGGCCCTCGCCCTCTGCAAAACGAATGGAGAACATAGATGCCGCACGCTGAATGTGGTGCGCCACGCCCTCAGCCTCCAGCGCGGAGGAAATCATCGCGCCGAGCTGGTCGGCCTTTTCCTGCAGGCGGGGGTAAAGGGATTCATCGGCAAGCTGCAGCGACTTCAGGCCCGAAGCCATCGCCACCGGGTTACCGGACAAGGTGCCCGCCTGGTAAACCGGACCATCCGGTGCCAGGTAGTCCATGACCTCGGCGCGACCGCCAAAGGCCGCAGCCGGCAAGCCACCAGAGACCACCTTGCCAAAGGTCACTAAGTCCGCCGCCACGCCATCGACGCCGTACCAGCCCTTATAGGAGGTGCGGAAGCCGGTCATGACCTCGTCGAGGATGAGCAGGGCGCCATCGGCATGCGCGATCTCCTTCAGTGCTGCGTTGAAACCCTCATTCGGGGCCACGGTGCCCATATTGCCGGCAGAGGCCTCCGCAATGATGCAGGCAATCTGGCCCTCGTTCTCCGCAAAAGCCTCGCGCACCGCATCCAGATCGTTATATGGAACGACGATAGTGTCCTTCGCCGTTGCCCCCGTAACACCCGGCGAATCCGGCAGGCCGAACGTCGCCACGCCCGAGCCCGCCGATGCCAACAGCGCATCCACGTGCCCGTGGTAGCACCCCTCAAACTTCAGCACCTTCGCGCGGCCCGTATAGCCGCGGGCCAAACGCACCGCCGACATGGTTGCCTCCGTGCCGGAGTTAACCATGCGCACCTTATCGGCCGCGGTGCGCTTGACGATTTCCTCCGCCAGCAGCGTCTCGCCCTCCGTCGGCGTGCCGAAACTCAGCCCGCCGGTGGCAGCCTGCTGCACAGCCTCGACGATTTCCGGGTGCGCATTGCCGTGGATCATCGGGCCATACGAGCTCACGAGGTCGACGTACTCATTGCCGTCGACATCCCACAGGCGCGATCCCGCGCCCCGCTCAATCACGCGGGCCTGGCCACCCACGGAGCCGAAAGCGCGCACCGGCGAGTTCACCCCGCCCGGGATCACTTTGGAGGAACGCTCGAACCACTGTTGCGACTGGGAAGTATTAGGCATGTCTGTCATTCTAGCGACTCGCGCGACATACAAAAGTTTGACTGTGCATGTCGGTGGAATTCACAGCAACCCTCCAACGTTTCCTGAGATTCCGTGATACGTCATAGAAAACGGCATTCCCGCTGAGATGGCACACTGGGGAGGTATGAAGATTGCATTTTTAGGAACCGGACGCATGGGCACCGAGCTTGCCCGCCACCTACTATCTGAGCACGAGCTGACGGTGTGGAACCGCACCGCCGAGCGCGCGCAACCGCTCGTGGATGAGGGCGCGGCGCGCGCCGATACCCCCGCCGCGGCCGTCGAGGGCGCCGAGGTCATCATTACCTCCCTCTTCGGCCCCGACCAGATCCGCGAGGTGGTCATCGAGCCGCAGCTTATCCCCGAGGGCATTACCTGGATCGACACCACGACGGTCTCGCCTGACGATGCCCGCGAGTTCGCCGCCGCCGTCGATTCCTACGTCCACTCCCCCGTCGTGGGCTCGCTGGGCCCGGCGCGCGAGGGCAACCTGGGCGTTTATGTCGGCACGCCTGACGATGACCGCCGCGAGGTCGCCCTCGGACTTGCCGAGGCCTGGGCGGGCGAAGAAAAGCTGATTGGGGTGGAAACGGCGGCGACGGCGGCCATCGGCAAGTTGCTGGCCAACCTTGCCCTAGCCGTGACCGCCGAAGGCCTGCTCGAGGCCCTGCAGCTCGGCGAATCCGAGGGGCTCGATTCCGAGGTCATCCTGCAGATGCTCGACATCACCGGCCTGTCGTTCATGTCGAATATGAAAGGCCCGTTCATCACCGGCGAGCGCAATACCGACCCCGGCGATTTCACCGTCGACGCCCTGGCCAAGGACGCCAAGCTCATGGAGAGCACCTCCGACAAGCCCCTGCCCGCCGTAACTGCTGCCATCGAGCGTTTCGCCGAGATGCAGGACATGGGCCATGGGAACCAGGACTTCTCGTCCATCTTCGTTTTCCGCAATAAGGGCTAGTTATTCACATGTCGCGTCAACGAACCGCGGCTTTTTAGCGCTTTTGGGGCGAGTTATCCACAGGCTGCGCCCGCACGCCGCGCTTTAGTTGCGCTATCACCTTAAGCTGCGGGGTATGACAGCACTTCAGGCATACCTCGCGGCCCTGGCGCCCGGCATCGACATCGTCGCCGGGTGCACTGGTATGTCCGCCCGCGAGCTGCGCGCGGCCGGTGCGCCGAACCGGACTGCGCGCACGCTGCTCACGCTTGCCGATGCCTTCTTCTCCCCCACCTCCTTTTCCCGCCAACAACGCCGCGCCGTGGCCGCCGCCCGCGAACGCGCCCACGCGCTGCCAACGCTGGAGGTTATCGAGCGCTACGCCACGCGCGCCAAGACCAAGCGCCAGGCATGGCAGCTGCGGGTGGAGCTTTGCCGCACCGCCGCGGATACCGACGAGATGGAAAAGCTTGCGCGCAAGAAACTCCGCGAGATCAATCCGTCCACCCCGCCGCGCCCTGGCGTGCGCATTCGCCGCCGCAAGGACGCGCCGTGGACGCTCGCGATTACCGGGCCGTCCTCCCTCATTGCGGACTTAGAGTCCAACCTGGACGAGGATGCGCCTTTAGATTCCGTCGCGGGGCTTTTCTCCGGCACCGCCGCCCCGCGGCCGACGGTGACGACCAATGCGATCATCACGCTCGACGAGCTCGACAGCATCATCGATGGCGACGGCGAAGAAATCACCATCCAACTCACCAATGGTGCGCGGCTTACCGGCGCCGAATTGGTCGCGCGCACGCTTTCCGAGCGTGGCCTTATCACCCTCGTGCATCCCTTCGAAGGCGCGGTAAACCTCTACCGCACCGAGCGCATGGCCAACGAGAAGCAGCGGCTCATGGCCGCCGCCGAAAATCCTGTCTGCCCGTGGCCGCGGTGCAATTATCCCGCGGATAAGTGCCAAATCCACCACCTAGAAGCCTGGCAGCACGGCGGCGATACCAATATGGCCAACCTTGCGGCCTGCTGCCCGTACCACAACGGCGTCAACGACGATGACCCGAATGCACCGCCGCGCCGCGGTCGCCTCGCCCGCAGGCGCGGGCGGGTGGTGTGGCAACCGCCCTGGGCCGACACCGTGCCCGATGCCGTGCCCGGCCCCAGCGCCGGAACCTAGCGCCCAGGCCCCGGCCAGCATTCCTGGCCGAGGGGTCAGGCCCTCGCACATGCCAATTACCTGCGCGCATATCAGGTTTCCGCACGCGCGTGCATTGGCCACAAGCGCCTGGTCAGGCAGCAGTAACCCTGCTGCCTGTTTAGGCATGCCCAAATCCGCCTGGCTGCTTATTCCGAACCGTATCACGGTTCAGCCGCGCTACCGCCGGTGATGCTTAACTACCGCCAGCACCAACCACCAACTTCGCTAGCTGCAACCGGCGCTGGCTCCCAGTGGAGTCAACTACAGCCGGGGTTAGTTTCAACCAGCGCGGGCTGCAAGTGGTGCCAGTGGCAAGCAACGCTAATTGCAGCCGCGCGAGCTAGCTGCTAGCGATGCGGGCGGCGGCAGCGCGCGCATCCGCGATGACCGCAGGCACGCCCACGCCGCCGGCCCAGGCACCGGTGACGTCGACGCCTGGGGATTGAGACAAGGCATCGCGCACGGCCGCCACAGTGTCGAGGTGGGTGGCATCAAAGCGCGGTAGGCCGCCGAACCAACGTTGGGTGAAGATTTCGGCGACGCCAGCAGCGCGGCCGTCGAAGCCGGTCAGGTGCTGCAGGTCATCGAGGGCGTAGTCCACGAGGTCGTCTTCTTCGGCGCGGACGATGGCGTCGTCGCCAAACCGGCCGAACGAGGCACGCACCAGCGCCCCGCCGCGCTCTGCCAGGTGCGGCCATTTGCGCGATGACAGCGTGAATGCCTTTGCGTGCACGTCATCTTGGTCGGTGGCGACGAGGATGCCGGAGTTTTGTGGCAACGAGGTACCGGAGGGATCGGTATCGGAGTCGAATTTGAGGCCCACGACTGCCGATGCCGCCAGCTTCACCCCCTTCAACCGCGTTGCCGCATCCGGAGCCACCTTGGGCAGCAGGCGCGCGGCGGTCGGTGCCGGGGTAGCTACCAGCACGCGGTCGAAGGGCACAGTATCGCCCGGCGCGCCGGCCAGGCGGAACTTATCGCCCTCGCGCGTGATGCCAGAAATGAACGTGTCAACGAAAATCTTGGCGCGGGATTTTTCGGCCAGGGTCTCATAGAGTTCGGCGTAGCCGCCGCGGAAGGTCTGGAAAACAGGCCCGCCGGCGCTGGGGTTCTCTGCACGGGATTCCTCAAGGGAGCGCACGGCCGCAGAGAGGGTGACGGGGCCGGAGGCGGCGAGGGTATCGAGGGCATCGGCAAGCGTGGGGATGGTGGCGCGCAGGCCCAGGTCATCGGCGGTGCATGAGTACACCCCGCCCAGCAGCGCGGAAACAACGCGGTCCACCAGGTCGCCGCCGTATTGTTGACACACCAACTCACCAACCGAGACGTCGCCGCCCACGGTCCACTCGAAGGGCTGCTCGTTATCGATGCGCCGCGCCGTGTCCTCCGAAACTAGGTGTGCGACCGGCTCGGAATGCGACGGAATGCCCATCACCCCGCCCTGCGGCAGGGCCTTGAGCTCCCCGCTGTAGACCAGCGAGCGCAAACCTGACGGGTCAACTAAACTGCCGCCCAAGCCGAGGGCGTGGAAGAAGTCCACGGCATCGCGCCGCCGGGCGAGGAAGGCCTCGGCGCCCATGTCGGTGGGGCCGTCATTAAACGGCACGGAATACAGCTTCCCACCGATGCGCCCGGCGGCCTCGAAAACCTCGACGTCGTGATCGCGCAGTTCGTAGGCGGCGGTAAGGCCGGCGAGGCCAGCACCGATGATGGCAATACGCATTTAGCCCTCCTCGTGAATGATGGATACGGCGCGGGTGATGGCCTCCGCGTCGGTAGTGGGCAGCACCCCGTGCCCAAGGTTCCAAATGTGGGTGTCGATATCGCCGCGCTGCTGGGCGCGCTCGACCTCGCCGCGGATGGTGCGCACGGCTTGGCGCACTGCATCGTCGCCGGCAAAAAGCAGCGCCGGGTCGAGGTTGCCCTGCAGCACGCGGGAGCTCACGCGCTGGGCGGCGGCGTCCATGGCCACGCGGTAGTCCACGCCCATGACCTCGGAACCGGCTTCGGACATCGCCGGCAGCAGCTCGCCGGTGCCCACGCCGAAGTGGATGCGCGGAATATCGACGCTGGCCAGGATTTCCTGCGAATATGGCAGCACGAACTCGCGGTAGTCGCGCTCGTTGAGGTAGCCGGCCCAGGAATCGAAAAGCTGCATGGCATCGATGCCGGCATCGACCTGCACCCGCAGGAAGTTAATGATGGTGGGCACGAGCCGGCGCATGAGCATGTGCCACGTCTCGGGCTCGGCGTGCATGAGCGCCTTGGTGCGCTCGTGGTTCTTGGAGGGACCGCCCTCGATGAGGTAGCTGGCCAGGGTAAATGGCGCGCCAACGAAGCCGATGAGCGCTTGGGTTTCGGTCAGCTCGCCGAGGATTCCCGCAATGCCTTGGGCAACTTCGGGCACGTCGGTATCAAGAATAGGCAGCTTGCCGATGTCCCCCTTCTCCCTCACCGCCTTCTCCATCACCGGCCCGCGGCCGGGCACGATGTCGACGTTGACGCCGGCTGCCTTGAGTGGGACCACGATATCGGAAAAGAGGATGGCCGCGTCCACGTCGTGGCGGCGCACCGGCTGCAGGGTGATTTCTGCGAGGAGTTCCGGCATGAAGCAAGAGTCCAGCATGCCGATGCCCTCGCGGGCGGCGCGGTACTCCGGCAGTGAGCGACCAGCTTGACGCATCAACCATACTGGCGGACGGGAGGGGGTGCGGCCGAGCGCGGCATCGATAATGGGGGCGCGGTTAAGTCGAGACATACTCCTCATTATGAATCAAAAGTTGGAGCAGGGGCTAATTCGCCGCGCCGCGGGTCTTGCGCTCCCTGTGCGCAGGCCAGGCGTCAGCCCCGCCCGTGGAGACTGCGGTGGGCGATAAATCGGTTGGACTGGGGCCGGAAGAGCAGAACTACCGCGATAAGCAGCGTCACGGCGATCAGTAGCAGGCCGAGACCACCGATACCAAGCGCCAAAGCTGCGATATTGAAAAAGAGGGCAATCGCAATGACGACTGAAATAATGCGGCGCGCCCACTTCGATCCATTGGCGAGTTGCGCGGAAAAGAGCGCCAGAATGATTGCGCCGATGATATTAAATACCGAGACGAATAAGCGGTTCGACCGCACATACTCGGCGATGCCCGAATCCGAGGGCTCCATCTGCTCGCCGCCCCCGCCGAAGATACCGACCATGCCGCTAACCAGCATGATGACGGCTGCAACAACGAGCACCCAATACGCCCACTGGAGAGGGCGCGGCCACACGGACAGGTCTTGTTCCTGGGTGATGTTTTGTAAGGGGCGGTTATAGTCGCGGGGGCCTGGGCGTTGATTCTTATCCGCAGCATCGTCGCTTTGACCGTCATCGCGCCGGCCGTGGCCGGGGAACATGCTGGTCATCGGTTGTCCTTGTGGTCATCGCCAAGCGATTGCTGGGAGGAAGTTTTCTTGCCCCGTTCCTTGGCACCCTTCTCCTTGGCTTCCTGCTTTTCGCGCTTCTCACGCTCTTTATCCCGACGCGCCTGCTCGAGCTCCTTTTCCAGCTCGCGCATTTGCTCGAGCTCGCCGGTATAGTCGAGGGTGTCGGGTTTAATGGAGAAGATGAGCCCCAGTACGGCGGCGACACCGACCAAGATTTGTACCATACCGTCGGCGGCAAAGAGCCAGCCGGGGACGTCAGCACCCGTGGGCGTGACCATGAAAGTCAGCAGGATGCGGAAACCGAAGTAAATGGAAAAGGCGAACCAGATGCGGCGCGAGGTGCCCGCGCGTTTTGATGGCCCCGCCAGCGACTTCAGTAAAAAGAGCAGCAGCACCAGCACGCCGATGGCAATGGCAGCCGATAGTGCCACCGACCCATAGGCGGCCATTTCAATTAAGGAGTCCGAAACTTCGTCGCCGTCTTCGCCACCCGAGGTGCTTTCGACCATCTGCTTGGCCTGCGCCATGAGTACATCGTGGTTGAGCAGGGTCAGCACCACGTTGAGGATCTGGTGGACGGTCTCCCCGGCGACGACGCCCAGCCAGAGCCACAGCATGTAGACCACGGTCTCGGGGCGCTTGGAACCGCCCTGCGAGCCCTTGCCGCGCTGGTCACGCGGGTCACCGGGCTGCGGCGACCGAGGCTGCAGCTTAGGCCGCGATTCTCGTTGAGGCTCTCGCTGCTTATCGCGCTGTGGCCCAGGATTGCCGGCCTGTGGCGACTCGGGCTGCGGCGACTCAGGGCGCGGCGACGGACGAGGAGAAGGCTGTGTCACAAGAATCCTTTACTTGAGCAGGCGTGCGGCTTCGGTGGCGAAGTACGTCAGGATCTGGTCGGCACCGGCGCGCTTGAAGGCGGTGAGCGACTCGAGCATGATGGCCTCGCCATCGACCCAGCCGTTGGCGGCACCGGCCTTGATCATCGCGTACTCGCCGGAGACCTGGTACACGGCGACGGGTACCGAAGAGGTCTCCGCGATTGCGGACAAGACATCCAAATACGGCAGGCCCGGCTTGACCATGACGAAGTCGGCACCTTCCTCGATATCGAGCTCGGCTTCCAGCAGGGATTCGCGGAAGTTGCGCGGGTCCTGCTGGTAGGTGCGGCGGTCTCCCTCGAGGGAGGAGCCGACGGCCTCGCGGAAGGGCCCGAAGAAGGCAGAGGCGTACTTCGCGGAGTAGGCCATGATGGATACGTCATCGCGCCCGGCCTCATCGAGATCGGCGCGGATGGCGGCAACCTGGCCGTCCATCATGCCTGACGGCGAAATGATCTGCGCGCCGGCTTCGGCTTGGGAGCGGGCCATTTTTTGGTAGAGCTGGACGGATTCATCGTTAAGCACGCGGCCCTGGTCATCGAGGACACCGCAGTGCCCGTGCGAGGTGAACTCGTCCAGGCAGGTATCGGCCATGATGATGAGGTCATCGCCAAATTCCTCGCGCAGGGCGGAAATGCCGCGGTTCAAAATGCCGTCGGGATTCCAGGCCACGGAGCCGGTGGCGTCCTTGTCCTTTTCCAGCGGAACGCCGAACAGATCCACGCAGGTAACACCGGCCTCGAGGGCTTCTTCGGTCGCGCGGCGCAGCGAGTCGAAGGTGTGCTGGTACACGCCAGGCATGGAGAAAATCTCATTCGGCTCATCGAGGCCGTCTGCGATAAACATCGGCAGAATCAGATCCGATGGGCGCAGCGTGGTTTCGGCCACGAGGTTGCGCATCTGCGGTGTGGAGCGCAGGCGGCGGGGGCGGCGGGCAGGAAATGAGCTCATTGGGTACTCCTTAGAGCGAGACTAAAAACTTACGCCTTCTCGACCTTAGTAGTCTTCTTGCGCGCGCGACGCTTCTTGCGGGGCGCGGGCAGGTTACCGGCGGCGCGGAGGGCGGCGACGTGGCTGGCGAGGGCATCGACAAGCGCGGGCACGTCCGCAACATCTGGCACGACATCGACGCGCAGGCCCAGCTCTTCTGCTGCTGCGCTTGCCGATGGCCCGATGCACGCAATGATCGTCCGCTGGTGCGGCTTGCCGGCAATGCCCACCAGGTTGCGCACGGTGGATCCGGAGGTAAAGGCCACGGCATCGAAGCCACCGGTCTTGATCATGTCGCGGATTTCTGCCGAGGGCGGGGCGGCGCGCACGGTGCGGTAAGCCACGACGTCGTCGACGTCCCACTGGAGGGCCTGGAGGCCATCGACAAGCGTATCGGCGGCGATATCGGTGCGCGGCAGGAGCACGCGGCTCACGGCGTCGATGTCCTCGACGTAATTGGGAAAGACCTCGAGCAGGCCCTCGGCGTTTTGCTTCTTCTTGTGCGGCAAAAGCTCCGGCACCATGCCCTTGGCGCGGATGGCATCGGCGGTCTTGGTACCCACGGCGGCAAGATGCACGCCGGCGAAATCGCGCGCGTCCAGGCCGAGCTGGGAAATCTTATCCCACACGGCGGTCACGGCGTTGACGGAGGTAAAGACGATCCACTTGTAGCGGCCTTCGACGATGCCCTTGATGGCTCGGTCCATCTGCGCCGGGTTGCGAGGCGGCTCAATGGAAATCGTCGGCACGTTCTGCGGGATGGCGCCGTAGCCGGCTAGGCGCGCGGACATGGGCCCAGCCTGTTCCTTGGTGCGCGGCACCAGCACGCGCCAGCCATAGAGCGGGCGGTTTTCCCACCACGAGTATTTGGTGCGGTCATCGATGCTGCGGCCAAGGGTCACCACCAGCGGGCCGGACAAATCCGCGTCCAGCTTGGCGATGGTCCCCAGCGTCGTCTCATACGTGCGCTGCAGGCGCGTGGTGCCGTGGACGGTCACAAAGGCCTCGGTTTCCGCCGGCATGCCGCGCTGCTGCAGCTCGGTGGAAATGTCTGCCAAGTCTTCCTTGGTGGCCTGCAAGACGATGGGCTGGGTGGCATTGGCGAGCGCGTCCCAGTCGGCGCCATCGGTGACATCGGCCTCCGTGTACGTAGAACCGAGCGCCAGTCCGGCAAAAGACGGCACGGTCGAGGGCAGGGACATGCCCGGCACGACCTGGAATTCCAGGCCTGCGGAGGCCACGGCGTTGATTTCGGCCTTGATGGATTCGCGGTTGAGCGGGTTGCCGGTCACGAGACGGATGACGTCCTCGCCATCGGCCTCAGCAAGGCACTCGCGCAGCTGGCTTACGATGTCCTCGCCCGGTGCGTAGAGCACCGCGGCGGTCGGTGCCGGTGGGCGGGGCGGCTTGCGGCGCGCGCCCTTGGCCTTAGCATCGGCGCACATCTGCGCGTATTCCTCTTCCGCGGCATCCAGCAGCTCTTGCGGGACGGGCAGCGCGGTGGCGACTGCATCGCGCACGCCCTGCATGACCTGCGGATCGGCCACGGCGATAGCGTTATTGGCCAGAACTTCGCGGGCGCGGACGGTCAGCAGGTCTGGGTTTCCCGGACCAGCGCCCACGAAGACGATCTTGCCCAACTGGGTGTCTGACACAGCATTGCTCATAAAGTTCTTTTCTAGATCTGGGCCCGCGGCACCGCACACGGACATGATCGCCTGCAGTGTTTCTCCCCGCGCCGTCGGTGGGTATCAAGGTCATAACGGCCAAAATCCCAGGCGCTACGTCCTGGGATGCCCTTAAAGGGGGCCGGGTATCATTGCAAAAAATGATCTATGGTATCTACACCATAAATTATTAGCGCTTAAAGTAGAAATTACTGACCAAGCAGATCGGCCGCGCCTTGGGCGAAAAGCTCGTCAGAGACCCGCGCGCCCAACTCCGCCGCTTCCGCTGCTTCTGTCGCGGTGCCGGAGGCGGTGGCGGTCAATTGGCGGGAACCATCCAGCGCAAAGACGCCACCGCGCACCGTCAGTTGATCGCCGTTCCAGCGGGACGTAGCGGCCACGGGCGCGGTGCAGCCGGCCTCGAGCCGGGCGAGAACGGCGCGCTCGGCAAGGGCAGCGGAGGTGGCTTGATCATCAACAACGGCGTCTAATGCTGCGGCCGCCTCAGTGCCGGCGACGGCCTCGATGGCAAGCGCACCCTGGGCGGGAGCGGGCATGAATAATTCTGGATCGAAAATATCGCTCGCCCGGTCCTCGTAGCCGCCGCGCAGCAGGCCGGCATAGGCCAGCACCACGGCATCGAGCTCACCGTCGGTCACCTTGGACATGCGGGTATCGATATTGCCGCGCAGCGGGCGGATTTCCAGGTCCGGGCGCAGGGCGGCCAGCTGGGAGATGCGGCGCGGCGCTGAGGTTCCCACCCGCGCGCCCTCCGGCAGCTGCATCAGGCTCATCCCGTCACGGGCGACCAGCACCTCGCGGCTGTCTTGGCGCTGCGGGATAACCAAGCGGAAGCGGTCATCCTCTGCCGTGGGCAGGTCTTTGAAAGAGTGCACGGCAATATCGCATTCGCCGCGGTACAGCGCCTCGCGCAGCGCTTGGGTGAATACGCCCACGCCGATGCGTTCGACTGGGGCCATATTGGTATCGCCTGCGGTGGTGACGATGTGGAGTTCGGAATCGAATCCGGCATCGATAAGCCAATCGCGGACGTGTCCTGCCTGGGTGGTGGCAAGCTTGGAGCCACGGGTACCAATCTGGAACATTTACGCCTCCTTATTCAGCGTGGGCAATTCATTGACGGCCACGGCAACGCCGGAGCCTTCCAGCTGCAGGCCAAAAAGCTCCTGCAGGGCATTTTCGCTGCTAAAGCTGCTATCCGATGCCGCCAGCTTCTTCGCCCGCACCGTCGGTTCATGCAGCAGTTTGTCGGCGACGCGCTTGAGGGCACCTTGGACATCGGCAAGCTGCTTGCCCTCTAGCTCCGGGTGCTTTTGCTGCAGGCGAGCTGCCTCGCACTCCACGAGGTCCGCCGCGCGGCGGTGCAGGGCGCTGACAGCCGGTGCCACATCACGCACGCGCTGGGCGGAGGTATAGGCGGCAAGCTCCTCGTCCACGATGGTGCGGGCCTGCTCGTGCGGGTCCGTGCCCGCCGCGACATCAGTCGCTGCCGCCGACAGGGACTTGCTGAGGCGCTCGATATTCACCAGGTCCACGTCATCGATTTCAGTTGCCGCGTCATCGATATCGCGCGGGAGGGAGAGGTCAATGAGCATCAGCGGGTGCGCGGGCGGAATGTCGGACGCGGTAATGGTAAAGCCTTCGGCGCCGGTGGCGGAGATGGCGAGGTCGACATCGGCAAGCGCGGCGGCGCGATCCTCAAAATCCACCACGCGGGTGTGGACCCCGGCCTCCTCAGCGTGGCCGGCAAGGCGCTCGGCGCGCTCGCGGGTGCGGTTGGCAATCACCAGCTCGCCGATGCCCAGCCGACCTGCGTGGGTGGCCGCAAGCGAGGCCATCGCCCCGGCGCCCAGCACGAGTGCGGCCTTACCCTGCAGGTCCTCCGCATTAAGGCGCTGCAGCGCCTGGTCGAAGGCGAAAGTCACCATCGAAACGCCGGCCTTATCGATCTCCGTTTCCGAGTGCACGCGCTTGCCGGCACGCAGCGCGGACTGCGCCAAGGCGTGGATGCGCGGGCCAACCGTGCCCTGCTTGGAGGCGGACTGGTAGGCGGAACGCACCTGGCCGATGATCTGCTGCTCGCCCACCACCATCGAATCCAGGCCGGAGGTAACGGACATAAGGTGCTCGGCGGCGGCGTCGGCATAGCGCACGTAGAGGTAATTGCGCAGCTCTTCCTCATCGACGTGGGAGACATCCTTGAGCACCCGGATGACGTCCTGCACGCCGGTGTGGAAGGAATTGGTCACCGTATAGACCTCAAGGCGGTTGCACGTGGAAATGATCATCGCCTCAGTCAGGGACTCGGCATCAACCAACTGCCCGCAGGCGGAATGCTGCACCACATCGTCCATGCTCAACTTTTCCAGCAACGCCACGGGTGCCGATTGGTGGGACATTCCCACAACAAGCACGCTCATGCTCCACACTCCTCAACCTTTTGATTGATCGCAATGGTTCCAAAGACTACCCCGCGTGGGCGCGGAACCCGAATCGTCAGCGCAGCTCCGCAGCCAACTCTTCGTTATCAACTTCCCAGCAGGCGAATTCTTCTCCGTCTATCACTACAACAGGAACGCGGTCACCGAATTCCATCTCGAGCTCGCGGCTATCTTCCACGTTGCGCACTTCCAGCTGGGCGCCGGCCGCCTGGATAACGGGGGTAATCTGCTCTTTTACCCGTTTACAAGAACCGCAGGTGGGGCGCACCATGAGCTCGACTAGATGCTGGGACATAGGGGCGGGATTCTCCTCATAAGGACGCCGACGGTGGAAACGTTTACTATGGACATGTTAGTCCACCCCGCGTTTGCGAAAGCTGTTTATTCCACTCGTGTCCGCTTTACCTCCCCCCGGATTCCCCGAATCTCCGCGCGACTTTTTGGCCAATTGGACGGCCTCGCGCGGCAATCTGCGCAACTTCTTAGAAAACCAAGCGCTGGCCCCCTTGGGCGAGGAAGAACAGCGCGCCGCAGGTGAGGCGGCCGCTGCCGCCGCTTTAGAGGAGTTCGGGCTAGAGCTCGAGGACTTCGCCTCCGGCATAGCCTCCGTCTCCGGCTCTTATGACGCCGCAGGCTCCCAGCGCATCACGGACCAGGATCCGGACGTCCCCGTCGATGTCGGCGCCGCCGCCTTTTTCGACGTAGACAATACCCTCGTTCAGGGTTCCTCCTTGGTGGAATTCGGCTTTGGGCTCGCCCGCCGGCGCTATATCCGCATCTCTGAGATACTCCCTGTTGCCTGGAAGCAACTAAAATTCCGCCTCTCTGGCGCAGAGAATGCAAAAGACGTTGCCGAAGGCCGCGCGCAGGCCTTGGAGTTTGTCAAAGGCCGCAGCGTAGACGAGCTCATTGAGCTCTGCGAGGATATTGTCGAAGCCTCACTCGCCCGCCGCGCATACCCCGGCACCACGCAGCTCGCTGAGATGCACCTAGCCGCCGGCCAACAGGTGTGGCTCGTTACCGCTACCCCAGTCCAGCTCGCCCAGGTCTTGGCGCGCCGCTTTGGCTTTACCGGCGCCCTCGGCACCGTCGCGGAGGTAGAAGACGGCAAGTTCACCGGCCGCTTGGTGGGCGATATCCTCCACGGCCCAGGCAAAAAGCACGCCGTGGCCGCCCTCGCTACCATCGAGGGCCTCGATCTGGACCGGTGCACCGCCTACTCCGACTCCGCCAATGACATGCCCATGCTCACCATGGTGGGCACCCCCGTAGCCATCAACCCGGACCGCAAGCTGCGCAACATTGCAGAGAAGCGCGGCTGGATCGTCCGCGACTACCGCTCCATCCGCCGCGCTATTCGCACCTATGGCCTTCCAGCGCTTGTCACGGCCGCCTTTTCCTATGGCGGCTGGCGCTATTTCCGGAAGTAGAAATACAGCCAGCACTGCCGACTCTAAACGGTCGCTCAGCAAATTATTTTCTCAAGCCCATCGGTGTGGCTATTGCTACCCCATCGCCGCGAAGTTCAACACGAGCACAACCGCACTAAGGATTGTCATCCCGAGGCAATTTACCCAAAACTCCTTACCCACGAAATTCGCCTTGATATGAGCGATAATGGCGAAAATAAAGTAAGCAAGTACGCCGACGGAGACAGTGGTAGTAATCGACGGATTATTCAAAACGGCTCCGACGATCAAGCCAAGCGCAGCGAGTGCCTTAATTCCGATAAGCGCCCACCACCAATCTGAACTGGCCCCCGAAAGTTGGACTGGTTTAATTCTAGGCGATGAGGGGTTCAAGGGTCTGATTCCGATATTGCA